>JAGVBL010000047.1 GCA_020059785.1 Ignavibacteriales bacterium
ACTCACCTTTAAGTCTGACAGAAACGTTGGCATCGCATCTTAGTGAACCTTGTTCCATATTCCCATCGCAAATACCAAGGTATGTTATAATCTGCTTCAACTTTGTTAAATATAAATAAGCTTCTTCAGGGGAACTTAAATCGGGTTCGCTTACAATTTCAATTAAAGGAGTGCCGCATCTGTTCAGATCAATCAATGTTGCATCGCTTTGATCGTGAATTGATTTCCCGGCATCTTCTTCCATGTGAATTCTAGTTATTCCTATCTCCTTTATTTTTCCTTCTTCAAGTTCAATCTCAACTTTGCCGTGTTCGCAAATCGGTTCTTCATATTGCGAAATCTGATATCCTTTCGGTAAATCCGGATAGAAATAATTTTTTCTTGCAAAGATCGATTTTTCATTTATCTTACAATTAATAGCCATACCCATAAACAGAGTAAAATCAACCACTTTTTTATTCATCACGGGCAGAACACCGGGGTGACCGAGGCACACAGGGCATACATTTGTATTAGGCGGGTTGCCAAATTTTGTTGAACATCCACAAAATATTTTTGTATCAGTTAACAATTGAGCGTGAACTTCCAGACCTATTACTGCTTCATATTTCGGATTCATTGTAACGCAAAATTTTTGTGCCGAAGATAACTAAAAATCATATAATATTTTATTAATCATTCACCGTTTACTTTCCGAAAAATATTATTAATTTAAGATCATTAATGTCTATATCTGAGGAGAAAATGCAACTAGATGTTCTTGTTTTTGCGGCACACCCGGATGATGCCGAGCTTTCGATGGGCGGCACCATTGCCAGATTAACTAATTCTGATTTCAAAGTTGGAATTATAGATTTAAGTAGGGGAGAACTTAGTACAAGAGGTTCAATTGATACCAGAAAAGAAGAAGCACTGAAAGCTTCTGCAATTTTAAAATTAACTGTTAGAGAGAATCTTGGGCTGAAAGACGGCAGCTTGAAATATTGCGATGAATATCTTCTTCAGATAATTTCGAAAATTCGTAAGTACTGTCCTAAATTTGTTTTTGCACCTTACTTTAATGACCGCCATCCCGATCATATAGGAACCAGTCAGTTGGTAAAAGAAGCATTTTTCTACTCAGGTTTACCTAAAATTGTTACAGAAGATAATGAAATGATTCAAACACCATATAGACCGCAAAAGCTATTTTATTTTATGCAGATGTATGAATTCAAACCGACATTCATTGTTGATATTAGCTCTACATTCGAAACCAAAATGAAATCAATTCATGCTTTCGAAACACAATTCCACAATCCTGAAAGCATTGAACCGGAAACATTTATTAGTCAGCCAAACTTTCTAAAATATCTAGAAGCACGTGCTAAGATATACGGTTTTAAGATCGGTAAAGATTACGGCGAACCGTTCTATTGTGAAGAAGAAATTGAATTTGATATCATAAATCAGCTTCAGAAAAAATAATTGAATTTTTCTTCATAATATAAATGGGGATTAATGAAACCGGTAAAAAATTTTAGTCTAGACACATTTACGATTAAGAGTATTGGTTTCTTTCTGGGGATATTTTTCTTTGTAGCAATCTGGATTTTTGTCGATTTCAGTCCACAATATTATAATGCCAAACTTGTATCAGCCGTTGCAGCACTAATGGCAACGTGGTGGATATTCGAACCGGTTCCATTGGCGGCCACGTCATTAATCCCTCTTATATTATTCCCCATGCTTGGAATTGTTTCAGCATCAGATGTGGCTCCTGAATACATGAACTCAACCATTATGCTTTTTGTAGGGGGATTTATTATTGCGATTGCGATGGAAAAATGGAACCTTCATAAAAGAATTGCATTGAGTGTAATTCTGCTATTCGGAAACAGTCCTTCAAAAATAATTTTTGGTTTTATGGTTGCCTCCGGTTTTATTTCTATGTGGATTTCAAATACCGCTACTTGCCTGATGGTACTTCCAATAGGTCTTTCAATTATTTACAAAGTTGAAAATGAATTTGGGAAAGAAAACACAAAAGATTTTTCTAAATCATTAATGCTTGCTATAGCATATTCGTGTACTATTGGTGGAATAGCAACTTTAATAGGAACACCACCTAATTTAATTTTTCAAAGAATGTATAAAATCAATTTCCCTAATGAACCGATGATCAAATTTAGCGAATGGATGGTCTTCGGGGTTCCTCTTGCGGTTGTAATGATGATTGTTACTTGGTTGATCTTGACAAAAGTGGTCTACCGTTTTGATAGCGGTCTTGTACTCAATAAAAATATTATCCGCGATGAAAAAAATAAACTTGGTGAAATGACCTACGAAGAAAAAGGCGTTCTGGTTGTTTTTTTTGTCACAGCTATTCTCTGGATATTTAGGAGTGATCTTGACCTTGGCTCTTTTACAATTCCGGGTTGGTCGGGACTTTTTCCTTCAATGGCTTTTATAGACGATAGTACAGTCGCAATATTTATGGCATTAATACTTTTTCTTATTCCATGCGGATCAAACTCTAATAAATTTTATTTTTTACTTCAGCATGATGACATTGCCAAGGTACCCTGGGATATTGTTCTGCTTTTTGGAGGAGGCTTTGCTCTAGCTGATGGATTTGTAAAAAGCGGATTATCAAAACTGATCGGTCAGGAATTCTCGGGACTATCTGGATTGCCAATCATTTTACTTTTGGTAATTATATGTACTATTGTAGTATTTACAAGCGAATTAACATCTAATTCTGCACAGACTACAGTTATACTTCCTGTACTTGCATCTCTTGCAATTGAAACGGGAATTGACCCGCTTACACTTATGATACCGGCAACATTTTCTGTTTCACTTGCATTTATGATGCCAGTTGGCACTCCACCCAATGCAATTGTTTTCGGTAGCCACAAATTATCAGTCTGGGATATGGTTAAAGCGGGATTTCTTTTGAATATTATCGGAATAATACTGGTTATTTTACTTTCCAAAATTTTCTTTGTTTGATTATTAGCTTTTGAATCCAGCAAAAAGTTTTTGCATCTAACAGTTTTAAAAAGAGGGAATTATGAGCTATCACAATTCTAAAGTAGTTAATTATTCATTCGATGAAACTCTATTAAAAGTAACCGAGGAGTTGAAGAAAGAAGGATTCGGAATATTAACTGAAATAGATGTAAAAGAAACTTTGAAAAAGAAGTTAGATGTTGATTTCAGGAGATATAAAATTTTAGGTGCATGTAATCCGCCGTTCGCATATAAAGCACTTCAAACAGAGGAGACACTCGGTGTACTGCTTCCTTGCAACGTTGTTGTTCAGGAAAAGGATGATAACACTATTCAAATAAGTTTTATTAATCCGATGGAATCGATGAAGAATGTTGGGAATCCTGCACTTGAGGAAATTGCAAGTGAAGTTTCTGAAAAATTAGAAAAGGTATTACAGAAAATTTAGTAATTGTTTTGAAGGAGTTTGTGAGTAACTGGGTTGTTAAATTGGTGATTTAATTAATTATGTAATTTTTCGAATGAATGAAAAAAACATTGTCTCAATTTAACGAGTTGATTTAATAAACTTATCAATATAATCATCCAAAATAATTTTTAGATTCTCGGCAATTTGTAATTGAGTTTGCAATTTTAAAAGGGAACCGATTAGCCACCATAGAATTTATCTTCAGGAATTTAATGTCCTTTATACTCAAGTATTTATTTACTCAGGCACCCAGTCATCAAAATAATTTCAAACTCTTGTTATCTAGTCAATTTCTTGTATTTAACCCTATGAGGAACATCAGCGTCTTTGCCAAGTCGCTCACGTCTGTTTTCCTGATAATCAGAAAAGTTACCTTCGAACCAGACAACTTTACTATCGCCTTCGAATGAAAGTATGTGAGTACAAATTCTGTCAAGAAACCATCTATCGTGACTAATTACAACGGCACATCCGGCAAAATTGAGTAATCCTTCTTCGAGTGCACGCATTGTATTTACATCTAAATCGTTAGTCGGTTCATCAAGAAGAATTACATTAGCATGTTCTTTAAGTGCAAGAGCTAATTGAACACGGTTCCTCTCACCACCGGATAACATTCCAACTTTCTTCTGTTGATCTGCACCGGTAAAATTAAACTGACCGACATAAGCGCGGGAATTAATTTCTCTGTTGCCGAGTCGTAATAACTCATCACCTCCGGAGATCATTTGCCAGACAGTTTTTTCAGAATCAAGTATTTCACGGCTCTGATCTACATATGCAAGTTTTACGGTTTCGCCGATCTTAAAAGTACCGCTATCCGGTTTCTCCTGTCCAACAATCATTCTAAACAATGTTGTTTTTCCAGCACCGTTAGGGCCAATAACACCAACAATTCCACCGGGAGGAAGTTTGAAACTTAGGTTCTCGAATAGAAGTTTATCGCCATAGGATTTAGAAATATTTTCCGCTTCAATAACTACATTACCCAATCTTGGGCCTGGAGGAATATATAACTCTAAATCTTTCTGTTTTTTTCAGTTTCCTCTTTAAGCATTTCTTCATAGGAAGAAATTCTTGCTTTGGATTTTGCTTGCCGTGCACGAGGTGCAAGTCTAATCCATTCCAATTCACGCTGTAAGGTTTTCTGCCGTTCTGTTTCTTTCTTCTCCTCAAGCTTAAGCCGGTTTTGCTTTTGATCTAACCAGGAGGAATAATTTCCTTTCCACGGAATTCCTTCTCCTCTATCCAGTTCCAAAATCCACCCGGCAACATTATCAAGAAAGTACCTGTCGTGTGTAACTGCTATTACAGTTCCGGCATAACGGTTAAGTTCGGCTTCGAGCCAGAGAACGGTTTCGGCATCAAGGTGATTTGTTGGTTCATCAAGCAGAAGAATATCCGGACGTTTAAGTAAAAGCCGGCATAATGCAACGCGTCTTCTTTCGCCACCGGATAATACTTTTACGGGTGTATCAGGTGGTGGGCAACCAAGAACATCCATTGCCATTTCTAATTTGGAATCAAGATCCCATGCATCAAGGTGATCGAGTTTCTCCTGAACTTTTCCCTGGCGTTCCAGCAATTCATTCATCTCGTCATCTGACATTGGTTCTGCAAACTTTGCATTTATTTCGTCGTATTCGCGTAGAACATCAACAATTTCCTGAACACCTTCCTGAACAACCTCTTTAACCGTCATTGAATCATCTAATTGAGGTTCCTGTTCTAATAATCCAATCGTAAATCCAGGGGAGACCGCTGTTTCGCCATTAAAATCTTTATCAACGCCGCCAAGAATTTTTAGTAGAGAACTTTTACCGGAACCGTTAAGTCCCAATACACCAATCTTAGCTCCGTAGAAATATGATAGGTAAATATCTTTGAGAACCGGTTTTGTATCATAATACTTACTAACACCGATCATCGAATAAATTATTTTATTAGGTTCGTTTGACATAATTTTTCTGATTTTTTATGAAATGAAGTGGTGCAAAGTTAGTATAAATACAATACATAATGAAGTGAAGAATTTGATTAAGAATAACTTCAAAGATTAATTAAGATGAAGCTATATTTTGCCTTTCCAATTTCTAAAAACTAACTTTGCTACATCAACTTATAAATTAGTTACTATAAATGAATAAATATGATGTAATCGTAATCGGCAGCGGACCCGGTGGCGAAGGTGCCGCTATGGCGTGTTCTAAATACGGTAAAAAAGTTGCAGTCTGCGACGACTTTTCACTTGTAGGGGGGGCAAATACTCACAAAGGCACTATCCCCAGTAAAGCTTTACGGCATGCAAGTCAGATCCTTATGGACGGCGGAAGATTAGCCGGCTCCGATTATCAAACACTACTAAGGCAAACTGAATCAATTATTAAAAACCAGGTTGAATTACGAGAAAGTTTTTACAGAAGAAACAATGTCAATCTATTGATTGGTCGTGCCAGATTTATTAACCCTAATACAATAGAAATTACAGAGCATAGCGGACTTAAAAAAAACTACGAGGCGGAATCATTTGTAATTGCAACCGGTTCCCGTCCATATCATCCGCCCGATGTTGATTTTGAGCATCCAAGAATTATTGACAGCGATAAACTTCTTAAGATAAAAGATAACCCAAAGACATTAACAATTTATGGTGCCGGAGTAATAGGATGTGAGTATGCTTCAATATTCCGCGGACTTAGTATAAAAGTTAACCTTATAAATACACGTCATCAGCTCCTCTCATTTCTTGACGACGAAATAATCGATGCACTTGCTTACCATTTGCGCGAGAACGGCGTATTGATTCGCCATAACGAAGAATATGAAAAAGTAGTACCTGATAAGACCGGTGTTACTATTTACCTGAAATCTAACAAGGAGATTAGAAGCGAATACCTTTTATGGGCACAGGGTAGAACCGGTAATTCACAAAATATGGGATTGGAAGAGATGGGTATTAATCCGGACGGACGCGGTTCAATTCCGGTTAATCAATACTACCAGACACCTGTTCCCAATTTATATGCTGTGGGTGACGTTATTGGTTACCCATCGCTTGCAAGTGCAGCATACGATCAGGGTAGATTTGCTGCAAGAAACCTACTATTCAATGAAAATGCAACTCTTAAGATTCAAGATATCCCTACCGGAATTTATACTCTTCCTGAAATTAGTTCTGTTGGACTTAATGAACGTGAATTAACCGAGAAAAAAATTCCTTATGAGGTCGGGCATTCATTTTTCAGACATCTTGCAAGAGCACAGATAACAGGACGGACAGTTGGAATGTTGAAAATACTATTCCACCGTGAGACGTTACAGATACTTGGTATTCATTGTTTCGGTTATAGTGCATCGGAAATTATTCATATAGGTCAGGCAATTATGTCCCAACATGGAGAAGGGAATAATATAACATACTTTGTTAACACAACATTTAATTATCCAACTATGGCAGAAGCATACCGTGTTGCAGCACTTAACGGGTTGAATAGAGTAGATTTAATTAAGAGAGCTAAACAATAAACTACGATTAGAATTTTTTTACATTTTTTTAAAAAAAGAGTGATGCCGGTATAATTTCAACATCACTCTAAAAATAAAATTAACTTCAATTCAATTACATATTTTTAGATGCTTTAGCGTTCTCCATCATAACTTTATATGAGTAGCCGTAACCAAAATCTTTGTTAAGTACAATTTTCCCTTCGAATATAACTACGTCGCCATTCTTTACATTATCGTTGGTTGTTATTGTTAAATCAAAATCATCCTTGTAATTTGTTCCATCCTGAATATGAATCCAATTTCTTTGCATAATACCCGAATTAATTTTTACTACTTTGCCTTTTACTTTAACAGTCCTGTTTGCATATTTATTAGGATCGGCAAAAATCTGTGCAAGTGTAACCCCGCCGCTAACTGGTTCAACATTCACTTCTTCTTTGCTAATACTTGGTTTCATCGGCTCATTCATAATACCTTCGCCAAGTTTAACGCTGGCATCATCAATAAAAAGAATTGAGTCGAATGTTTTCTTCAGTTCTTTGCTTTCAAAGTTTTTCATTTCCATCGACTTCGAATAAAGAATTACTTCACCAACTTTGAAATCTGCTTTCGGCGCTGCTATCCAGTAATCCTTTCCATTTTCAGTTACATGTAAATAAGTATAATCGGATACTTGAATTACTTCCATAACAATTGCTTTATGTTGATTATCATTTACAGATGTATTTGGTTTTCCTTTTGTCTGCTCTTCATTCTTAGAACATGAAGAAAATATTAATGAAACCAGAATTAGAATTATTATTTTAAATCGCATTATGTAACCCTTATTTTAATAATTAGCACGGCAAATATAACTAAAAGTCCCTTCTGAACTAAAGGGGATGTATATTTGCACATTAATTTTGAGGAAGCTGTGAATAAAATAATTCTTAAGAAAAACGAAGAAAGAAGAATTAAAAAAGGTCATTTGTGGGTATTTAGCAACGAGATTGATAAGATAGAGCAAAGTGAAGAGTGTAAAGTGAAGAATGGTGAATTAGTAGATGTATATGACTTCAGGGGAAATTTTATTGCAAAGGGATTTTATAATTCCAATTCATTAATTGCCGTTAGAATTCTTTCTTACGATAAAGAGATTAATCTCGCAGCCCTAATTGAAGATAGATTAACAACAGCATTTAATTTCAGGAAATCAGTTTATCCTGAAAGAGAATCATTTAGAATGGTTTTTAGCGAAAGCGATTTTCTACCCGGACTTATAATTGATAAATATAACAGAACATTTGTACTTCAGGTCTATTCATTCGGTATGGATAAAAATATTGAACTGATTAACAGAGTCCTGATCGATAAATTTTCTGCAGAAAATATTTTTACCAGGAACGAAGAATATTTTAGAAAGCTTGAAGGATTGCCGTTTGAAGATAAAGTTTATAATGGAAACATAAACAGTGAAATTATAGACGATGGTTTTGTTAAGTACAAAATTGATTTTGAAAATTCGCACAAGACCGGATTTTATTTCGATCAATGCGATAACCGTGAATTTGCCGGTAAATTATGCCGCGGTAAAGAAGTTCTGGATTGCTTTTGTAATTTCGGCGGATTCGGATTACACGCATTATTTAATGGTGCTTCAGGTGTAACATTTGTTGATTCATCCAAACAAATGATTGAAAATGTAAAGAGCAATTATCAATTAAACGGTTTTACTGCAGATGCAAACTTTGTTGATTCGGATGTATTCGATTACCTGGAAAAATGTATTGGTGAGAAGAGAAAATTTGATATAGTAATAATAGATCCCCCGGCTTTCGCTAAAAATAAAAAATCACTTGCAGCAGCTACTAAAGGGTATGAAAAGTTAAATCGTCTTGCAATGGAGATAGTTAATAAAGACGGATTACTTTTTACTTCATCCTGTTCATTCCATCTTAAGGAAGATCAGTTTTTAGAGATAATTAACAGAGCCGCTCTTAAAGCCGGTAAGAACGTTCAGATCTTCTACTTTAATAATGCTTCAAAGGATCATCCGTCATTACCTTCAATGGAGGAAACGGTTTACTTAAAATTTGCGGCGTTAAAAGTTACCTGATTCATTGGTATTGTTAAAAAATCTTTCGTCCCGTCACATCTAAAATTCATATATTTACCAGCCGAAATTCAACTTTTAACAAAAATTAACAACAATTAAGAAACATTACTCTGCTTCATTTTGTAGAAACAAACAGTTTTCAAAATAAAAAGGTGGATAAATTGGATATTACAGCTCTCAATGAAAAAATCCGGCGAGAAAGTGAGTTCATCGATATTCTATTAAACGAAGTCGGACAGGTTATTATCGGGCAGAAGCAGATGCTCGAACGGCTCGTAATAGGATTATTGGGAAACGGACATATTCTTTTAGAAGGTGTTCCGGGACTTGCTAAAACGCTTGCAATTAAATCTCTTGCTTCCTCAATGAAAGCAAAATTCCAGAGAATTCAATTCACACCGGATTTGCTTCCGGCTGATCTTGTAGGAACACTTATTTATAATCAGAAGGACGGAAATTTTACTATTAAAAAAGGTCCTATCTTTGCAAATTTTATTTTAGCAGATGAAATTAACCGGGCACCCGCAAAGGTTCAAAGTGCTCTGCTTGAAGCGATGCAGGAACGGCAAGTTACAATAGGCGAAAATACATTTAAGCTTGATGATCCATTCCTTGTATTAGCAACTCAAAATCCAATAGAACAGGAAGGAACATATCCATTACCGGAAGCTCAGGTCGACCGTTTTATGCTCAAGGTTAAGATTACTTATCCTAACCGTGAAGAAGAACAGAAAATTATGAAAATGAATTCAACCGGTGAATTACCAACGCCTAATAAAGTAATAAACCCCGATGATATTATTAAAGCGCGAAAATTAGTAAGTGAAATTTACGTTGATGAAAAAATAGAGAAGTACATTCTTGATATTGTCTTTGCTACAAGAACTCCAAAGGATTATGGATTGGAAGAATTAACTGAATTGATAAGTTACGGTGCCTCACCCCGTGCTTCTATTAACCTTGCGTTGGGTGCACGTGCAATGGCATTTGTAAGAAGAAGAGGTTATGTAATTCCTGAAGATGTTCGATCTATTTGTATGGATGTTTTACGCCATAGAATCGCTGTTACTTACGAAGCCGAAGCTGAGGATATTACTTCCGAAACAATTATTTCTAAAATTTTAAACAAGATTGAAGTTCCGTAATAATTTTTTGATCATGCTCTTGATCATGCACATGCTCTTGATCATGAACATGATCGGTAATATATAAGTCAAAATTTATGCTTACAAAAGAACTGTTAAAACAGGTCAAGCAAATAGAAATCCGCACAAGGGGAATTGTTAATGATGTATTCTCCGGTGAGTATCATTCCGTATTCAAAGGAAGGGGAATGGAGTTTTCTGAAGTACGCGAGTATCAAATTGGAGACGATGTTAGAAGCATCGATTGGAATGTAAGTGCACGATTTGGTCATCCATTTATTAAAGTATTTGAAGAAGAACGCGAACTGACTGTTATGCTGCTTGTTGATTTAAGTGGGTCACTTGTATTCGGTTCAGTTGAAAAGACCAAACAGCAGATTGCGGCAGAGTTAAGCGCTATTCTTGCATTCTCAGCGCTGAAGAATAATGATAAAGTTGGTTTAATTTTATTTACAGACAGAATTGAGAAATTTATTCCACCTAAAAAAGGGAAGAGTCACTCATTACGTATTATCAGAGAAGTACTTTCATTCGAACCGCAAGGGAATAAAACAAGCATCCGTTCCGCATTAGAATATTTTAATCATACAATTAAAAAGAAAGCAATCGTATTCCTTATCTCCGATTTTTATGATATCGGTTACGAAAAGATTTTGAGAATAGTTGGAAAGAAGCACGATCTGATAGGAATTGTATTAAGCGATCCAAGGGAAAAAGAAATTAGCGGTTCAGGATTAATTAAATTCCGTGATGCCGAAACAGGTGATATACGTTACGTTGATACCGACAGTAAAGATTTTAAATTTCATTTCAGAGAAACTCAAAAACGTTTTGATAATTATAGAAAACAGCTCTTTATCTCGAGCCGGCTGGATTCAATTAATGTTCAATCAGGCGGTTCTTATATTAAACCGCTGGTGGATTTTTTCAAAATGAGAGAAAGAAGATGGTAAAAACTTTACGACTCCTTTCGGTTATTTTTCTTTTTTCATTCCTATCTTCTTATGCTCAGGAAATGACTGTTAGTGCTTCAACCGATACAAGCAGCTACATGGTTGGCGATTACATAACTTATACAATTGAAATACGCCACGATAAATATTTTGCTGTTTATGTTCCTTCAATAAAGGATAGTATAAAAGTACTCGATTTTATTAGGGCACTCCCGGTTGAAAAGAAAAACGTTGGAGAAAATGTTGTTGAGTATCATAAATTTATTTTTTCTAAATATGATTCAGGCAAAGTTACTATTCCACCTATACAAATAGCTTACACCAAATATCAAAGCGGCAATAAAATTTTCATTAATACTAATCCTGTTTCTATAGTTGTTCACACATTACCGGTTAATACTCAGGAGGATATTAAAGATGTAAAAGAACCGGTTAAACTACCTCCCAACTGGTTATTAATCGCTGTTATTATTTTACTTGCTGCCGGATTTTTAATCGGCATCTATTTCTTTTATAAATATTATAAAAAGAAAAAGGGAGGTGTTGTTGAATCAATACCGGAAATTAAAATTCCGCCTTATGAAGTAGCACTTAATCAATTACATCTGCTTGAAGAGAAAAAATTGTGGCAACAGGGCTTTATTAAAGAGTATCATTCAGAAATTACGGAAATTATAAGAAGATACTTCGAAGAGAGATTTAATTTCAGGGCTCTGGAAATGACCTCTGCGGAAATACTTGCTCTATTAAGTTATCTTGATGATGGTAAATTAATTGTAGATACTGCCAATAAATTTTTTAGTAATGCCGATCTTGTAAAGTTTGCAAAGTTTCAACCAATCCCTACGGTTAACGATGAGATGATGAGTCAGGCATTTCAAATTGTTAATGAGACAATTCCAAAACCGGTGGTAGCAGAGGATAACCAAAATGTTCAATGATATTTCATTTGCTTATCCGTGGATTTTGTATTTGTTAATTTTATTGCCGGCACTCTTTTATTATTTCTGGAGAAAAAGGGATCGGCTTACACCCAATATTACTTTTACTTCGATTCAGATATTTAGTGATGTACCTAAAAGTTTGAGAGAAAAATTGATTCATTTACCGGCAATATTAAGAGTTATTGCTATTGCTCTTCTTATTATTGCATTAGCTCGTCCCCAAACATTTTCCAGCGGTGAAAATATTTACACTGAGGGAATTGATATTGCTATGGTTCTTGATATTTCCGGTAGTATGCTTGCAGAAGATTTTAAACCGAACCGCCTTGAAGCTGCTAAAAAAGTTATTGACGATTTTATTAAAGGTAGAACCAATGATAAAATTGGTCTTGTAATTTTTTCCGGTGAGAGTTTTACTCAATGCCCATTAACAATTGATTACTCTGTTCTGCGTAATCTTCTTAAAGAAATTTACAGCGGAATGATTCAGGATGGAACCGCTATTGGTAATGCTATTGCAAATGGAGTAAACCGTTTGAAAGACAGCAAATCCAAAAGCAAGGTTTTAATTCTATTAACAGACGGTGTTAACAATGCCGGTGAAATTGATCCTGTTACGGCGGCACAAATTGCTCAACAGTTCGGTATAAGAATCTACACTGTTGGAGTTGGAACTATGGGTGAAGCACCGTATCCGTTTCAAACACCATTTGGTAAAAGGTATCAAATGGTTCCGGTTGAGATTGATGAATCGTTGCTAAAACAGATTTCGAATATAACCGGCGGAAAATATTTCAGAGCAACCAATAACAGAAAGCTGATTGAAATTTATGAAGAGATTGACAGATTGGAAAAAACAAGAGTCGAGATCACTTCCTACCGTCATGCAAAAGAACTCTACTTTAATTGGGCATTTGCCGGGTTCTTAATTTTATTACTGGAGTTCGGTTTGTCGAGGACTTATTTGAAAAAATTACCATGATGGTAATAAATAGATTTTTCTAATCATAAATGATCTTGAAATAAAAAATATATGATTCGTTTTGCAAACATAGAATTTATTTATGCGCTAATTTTAATTCCGGGTCTAATTGCATTTTTCTGGTACACATCAACCAGGCACAGCAAAATGTTAGAAAAATTCGCCGGAACTAAACTGCATAATATTCTCTTTCCGTTAAGGAGTAAATTCAAATCGAGTTTTAAGTTTGGTATGTATTTATTGAGCATTACTTTTCTGCTAATTGCTCTGGCTAATCCTCAGGTAGGTACTAAGATAGAAGAGGTTAAACAAGTAGGAATTGATGTTTACATTTTGTTGGATGTCTCTAAAAGCATGCTTGCAGAAGATATTAAACCGAGTCGGCTTGAAAAAGCCAAATTCGAAATCTCGAAATTAATTCAACGGTTAAAAGGTGATCGTATTGGTCTAATTGTTTTTGCCGGACAAGCTTATGTACAGATTCCACTAACATCGGATTATGCTGCGGCAAACCTCTTTCTCTCTGCAGTTGATGTTAATTCTGTACCTCAGCCCGGTACTGCAATAGGTCCCGCTTTAGAGCTTGCATTAAAATCATTCCGGTACGATGACGGTACAAAAAAAGCTATTGTGCTTATCACCGATGGAGAAGATCACGAAGGCGAAATTGATGCTGCCGTCTCCGATGCTAATTCTAAGGATGTTGTAATTTATGCTATCGGACTCGGATCGCCAACAGGAGTTCCAATTCCTGTTTATAGTCAGGCTGGTGTTCAATCAGGATATAAGAAAGATAACCAGGGAAATATTGTACTTACCAAGCTTGATGAAGCCACATTAAAATCGATTACCGAAAAGGGGAATGGGAAATATTATCGCGGCTCTAATACCGAAGACGAACTTGAAGCGATTTATAACGACCTTTCTAAAATTGAACAATCCGAATATGGTTCTAAAAAAATTACTGAGTATGAAGACCGTTTTTACTATTTTCTTTTGCCGGCTATTTTGATTCTATTAATTGACTTTTTTGTTTCATCAAATAAATCTAAGTTATTTATGAGGTTCGAAAAATTGAGAGAGGTGGAACAATCATGAATAAATATGTATTGATTATTCTACTCATTATTTCTGTTTTCTCATCAAACTTTGCACAAAGTAAAAGAAGTTTAATTAACGATGGAGTAGAACTCTATAAAAACAATAAATATTCTGATGCCGAAGTGAATTTTAAGAAAGGACTTGAAAAGGATGCCGAATTGTTTCATGGTCATTTTAATTTAGGTGATGCTTATTATAAACAGGGAAGGTACGATGAGGCAATTCAATCATTTAAAAACTCCCTTGCTCTTACGGAAAATAAAAATGATAAAGCTAAAATTTATCATAATATCGGCAACTCGTTCCTTAAATCCCAGAAATATCCGGAAAGCATAGAAGCTTATAAGAATGCGCTTAAACTTAATCCGCAAGATCTTGAAACAAAGTATAATCTTTCCTATGCCTTGAACATGATGAAACAGGATCAGAATAACAACAGCAGCAGCAGCAACAGAATAAAGACAACAAGGATCAGAATAAGGATCAGCAACAGCAGCAAAATCAAAATCAAAACGATCAGAATAAAGACAAGGATAAGCAGAATCAGGATCAACAGAAACAGCAACAGCCCAAAAACGAAATTTCTAAAAATGATGCCGAGAGAATTCTTGAAGCATTAAAAAATAATGAACGCGATTTACAGAAAAAATTAAGACAGAATAAAGGTCAACCTGTTGTTAGAGAAAAAGACTGGTGAGACTGTAAAGAGTGCAAAGTGTAGAGAGCAGAGTGAAGAGAGCAGAGTGTAGAGAGCAGAGTGTAGAGAGCAGAGTGAAGAGTGAAATTTGTTGAATTGGAAATCTGAATAGCTATTTTGATAATGAAATAATTTTATAGTGATATATGAAGAGTAAAAACAAAATCAAATTTCTAACAATCATTTTATTAATTCTATTTGGACTGGTTAGAAATTCATTTGCACAGGAATTCAATGCAAGTGTTGATAAAACTGTAGTTGGTCAATACGATCGGTTTCAGGTCTATTTTACTTTTAATGGCAGCGATGTTAATAACGTCCGCGATTTTAGACCACCTAACTTTTCAGGATTTAGAGTTCTATCAGGACCTAATCAATCTACCAGCATGCAGATAATAAATGGTAAAGTATCTGCGTCCTTATCATTTGTCTATATTTTGCAACCAACCAATGTAGGTGATTACTCGATCGGTCAGGCATCTGTTGAGTATTCCGGCAAGACGTATAGAACAAATCCGTTAAATATAAAAGTAGAAAAAGGAACTCCGCAGCAACAGCAGCAAAGTAATGGCGGTTATTCTGATGAAGAACTATCAAAAAATGTTTTTATTGTTGCCGAATCTAATAAGAACCGTGTTTATTTAGGCGAGCAATTAACAGTTACGTATAAGCTTTATACCAAATTAAATATTTCATCACCTCAAATTACAAAGCTTCCTCAGTATCAGGGTTTCTGGGCAGTAGAAGTCGACCCGGCTCAAACAATTACTTTCGATATTGGAATGTATAAAGGTGAGCGTTACAGAGTTGCAGCAATTAAAAAAGTTGCATTGTTTCCAACTAAAACCGGTCAGCTTAGTGTTACTCCTTTTGAATTGAATATTCCGGTTATAGTTAAAAAGAAAAGAACAGGTAATGATATATTTGACGAGTTCTTCAACGATTCATTTTTCGGCAGAACAGAAACAGTTGACTACCTTGCTAAATCAAACACACTAAAAATAGATGTTGAACCATTGCCGTCATCTGCAACTCCATCATCTTTCAACGGTGCCGTAGGTAATTTCAACTTCAAAGCAGAAATTGATAAGAATAAAGTTGTTACGAACGAAAGCATAATGCTTAGATTAACTCTTTCGGGATCCGGGAATATTCAATTGTTGAAAGCACCTGAACCGCAATTACCTTCGGGTGTTGATAAATATGATCCAAAAGTTTATGATAATGTTAACAAAGGTTCTGTTGTATCAGGTCAGAAAATTATTGAGTACTTAATTGTACCGAGAGTAGCCGGTGATAAAGAAATCCCTCCTATGGAATTTTCTTATTTCAATCCGGAACAAAGAAGATATATTACATTAACTTCTCCAGCTTTCAAGATAAATGTTGTGAAGGGAGAGGGACAATACGAACCGCTTACCGGAAATTATTCAAAGTCGGATGTCAGACTGTTGAATGAAGA
>JAGVBL010000231.1 GCA_020059785.1 Ignavibacteriales bacterium
GAAAAGCTTTTCGATTCAATGAATAAAGGAATTTGTGCCATAAGCAAACAGATTAATGCAAAGGCAATTGTTGCCTTTACAAGTAAAGGCAATACGCCAAATAGTCTGGCAAAGTTTAAACCAAATGCTAAAATAATTGCAGTAACAGACAATTTCGATACAATGAATAAATTAAATTTGAGATGGGGTGTAACTTCACTTTATTGCAAAGATATAAGCTATCGTTACAATGCTGCCGGAGAAGCGCGTAATTTAATAACAGAACATAGCCTGGTCGAAAAAGGTGATTTAGTAATCTATACTGAAGGCGGATTAAAAATCTCTAACATTAGAGAGAATTGGATCCGCTTCGAAGTTATTTAAAAAGTTTTTATGCAAAGCCATGAGTATCATATAGCCAAATGGTGGGAACCGGCTGCAAATGAAAAGCTGCTTTGTACATTATGCCCAAGGTATTGTACAATTGGTGAAGGTCAAGCCGGTTTTTGTTTTATAAGACAAAACATTAACGGTAAACTCTATTCCATCGGTTATGGAAGACCAACCGGATTTGCTATTGACCCCATCGAGAAGAAACCGTTAAATCACTTTCTACCCGGTTCAGAAATTCTAAGCTTTGGTACTGCCGGTTGTAATTTAGGTTGTAAATTTTGCCAGAACTGGTCAACTAGTAAAGCCCGCATCGATTCTACTAATTCTATCTATGCAACTCCCGATGAAGTGGTGGAACTTGCTTTAAGATATAATACTCCATCCATTGCTTATACATATAACGATCCGGTAATATTCGGCGAGTATGTAATTGATATTTCCCGAATTGCGCGTAAAGAAGGGATTAAAAATGTTCTTGTTACGGCGGGTTATATTGATAAGGAAGCCCGCAAAGAGATTTATAAATATGTTGATGCTGCAAATGTTGATCTGAAAGCATTTACAGAAACTTTCTATCATAAACTTACATTCTCCCATTTGAATGATGTATTAGACACTTTGAAATGGATAAAGCACGAAACAGAAGTGTGGCTGGAAATAACTAATTTGATAATTCCCGGTGAGAACGATAACGAGGAAGAAATAAAACAAACGTGCGATTGGATTGTAAATAATTTAGGAGATGAAGTTCCGCTTCACTTTACTGCATTCCATCCTGATTTTAAGATGAAAGATATACCGCGAACCCCCGCAACAAAACTGCGGCATGCAAGGGAAATAGCAAAGCAGACTGGAATAAAGTATTGTTATCTTGGTAATGTTCACGATCCCGATGGCCAAACAACATATTGCCCTTCTTGTAACTTTCCCGTTATTAAAAGGGATTGGCATTCTGTACTTCAAAACAATTTACAACATGAAAATTGCCAAAAATGTGGTAATCGTATTGCTGGAATCTTTTAATTTTTTCTATACAAATCTGCTGTTTTTTTATTTTTTTTATAAATATATTTATTTGTAGGCAAGAAAGTCTTTTGTATTTTCTATGCCAATAATATGTTAATTTTTTCACAATTAATTAAGAGGGGTTTATATGAAAAAGTTATTTTCCTTTTTCATTCTTTTTTCTTTTATTCTATTCATTTCATCTGCTTCCGTTAATGCCCAGGGCAAATACGGGGTGGTTGGTAAATCCTTTACTAAAGCCGAAGCAAATATTTTATTCGGTAAAGTTATGGGTTCAATTCAAGTTGCCAAATCCGATATCGAAAAAGCAATTGAAAAAGCCGGGGATTATGTTCTCTTTGCTATTAAAGACAGCAGAGTTTACGTTCTGGACGAAAAGAAATTTTCATTAACCGAAAAAGATTTTTCACTTGGTAAAGAGGAAGTCGCTTACATGTTCAGCAAAGAAGTCGTTAAAGGATTTCTTGATAGAACAAATGGCAAATATGTTACATTTGAGTTAAGGTACAATTCACCAAAAGTTAAAGATCCAAAGAGCGGGCAATATTCAACCTCGGCGGTACAAGCCGGAGAAATTATTTTTACACTTTCCGGTGAATCGGAAACACTTGAAATGGCATTACCATGCCCCCCATTTTGCGAACTCTAATTTAGATGAATAAACTAGAGTTAATACGATACTTATTCTATTTTAGTATTTTTTTATGGCTTATACCGCCGATCAGGCAGTATAAGGGGCATTATTTTTATTTCTTTTTAATACTTGCCTTAATGGACCCTATTACCTTGTTATATTTTGAAATAGCAAAAAAAAGTTTGCCCTTTGGCTTCTACATTTTCACAAATTATCTTTTATTATTAAGCACATTTGAAAAAAGTTCTCTTTCTAAAAATATATATCTTATTATAATCTCCTGTGTAGTTTTACTTGGTTTATTATTTTCTGCTGCATTTACACCGAATCAAATTTATGTTATTCTTATATCTATTCAGTTTCTAATATTAGCCACAACCTTAAAAAGATTAATAGTAAGATATGCCTTTGATAAAAGAGTAGATTTATTTCTATTAGTTCTAAACATTTATCTAATAACTATTATAACAAAATTTTTTAATCTGTTAGTTGGATTTGCAGATGCAACTGCTTTTTTCATTATTACAACAATCGC
>JAGVBL010000193.1 GCA_020059785.1 Ignavibacteriales bacterium
CTTGTTTTATTAGGGAGTGTATTCAGCTTGCAATTTCTATCTACAATGGTTACGATTAAAGGAATAACTAAAAATTTTAATCCACCGGTTGAATTCAACTTTGCGCCTTCAATAATCCAGAGTATAATTGAATTTATTCTATGTGTAATTGTTTTTGTTTCTGCAGCGTATGTTCTAAAATTCCGAAAAGTGTGGAAACAAATTCTTATATATAGTTTAATTGCATCAATTATATTTTTACTCGTATTCCCTATCGTTAATTATTATAATCCAACATTTCTAATTATTGATTCAGTAAGCGGACCAGAAAAAGAGATGCTTAATGCAATGAATGGATCATTACTGATGTGGTCATACACATGGTCTGTTATAATATCGGCTTTTTTCATCTATACTATTATTAAACTTTCTAAAGAAGAGATAAAATTATTGTTTAAATAAGGTTGCGCGAATAGAAATTTTGTGCTGTTAACTACTCTATAATAATCCTCTACTGTCTGATCAAGAGATAACGCCGGCGAATAATAAGCAACTATTTGAAGGGGATGAATAATTACTCTGAAATACTTAATAAAATTAAATATTCCTTTGGTATTCTCTGCTTTAAGAAATATATTTTGTCCCCTGAAAATAATTTTAATAGACGAATCTGTGGAGATGATTTTGAATAATAAACTTGTCAAACATTCTTTAATTGTTGTTTTACTTACCGTAGGACTTTTATTAGTCCCTTTAACAGCGATGCAGTTTACAAATGAAGTTGAATGGACAATATTTGATTTTACTGTAGCCGGAATACTTCTTATGGGAACCGGTCTATCATTTATCTTTCTTGCAAATAGAATTCACAATAAAATCTACAAGATTGCAATTGGATTAACACTTGGAACAGCTCTATTTATGATCTGGTCGAATCTTGCCGTAGGCATAATAGGTGATGAAGATACATCAATAAATATTTTATACTTAGTTGTGCTTGGCGTAGGAGCAATAGGTGCTTTTATTTCTAAGTTCAAACCGAAGGGAATGGCTCTTACATTAATACTGACGGCAGTCTCACAGGTAATTGTTATTATAATAGCTCTCTTCGAAGGATACGGAAACACTTTAAATTCATTACGCGAACTTCTTTTAGTAAATGGATTCTTTATTGTATTATGGCTTGGAGCTTCATTTCTATTTAATAAATCTGCAGAAGAAAATAGTAACACAAGCTTAAAACCAACGGCTTAATCTAATATGAAAACCACGGATGATCTTATAATAGTAGAACAAAAATTCGATGCATCTTCAGAAATTGTATGGGATGCAATTACAAATATTGAACGGATGCGTAATTGGTATTTTGAAAACATTCCGGATTTCCATACGACTGTTGGATTTAAAACTCAATTTAATATTACCAATGGAAATAAAAATTTTCTCCACAGATGGAATGTAACTGAAGTAATTCCGCATAAAAAGATTAAGTATGAATGGACCTTTGAAGAATATAATGGTAAATCAACTACATCATTTGAATTATTCGAAAAAAATAACTCCACACTACTTAGATTAACTGTAGAAGTTTTAGAAGATTTTCCTGATAATGTTGAAGAATTTAGGCGGGAAAGCTGTATTGCCGGATGGAATTATTTTATTAACGGACGGTTGAAAGAATTCCTAAGCACATCATCATCATTATAAATTCTGCTGCCTCCCTATTCATTTTGGATTCTATTTCATATTATTGTTCTAAATATTAGAAAGGATTACAAAATGTATAAACTTGCTATTGGTCTTCTCTACATCTTTCTTATTATAAGCTGTAATTCTAAGACTAATGATAGACCCGAAATAAATTCTGACACTAATAAAAATATAACCGCGAATGACACAATCCCTAAGGTTACAGGTATCGGAGGAATTTTCTTCAAGTCAAAAAAATCCTTCAGCAATTAAAGACTGGTATGGAAAGCACCTTGGTTTTTCTACTGATCTTTACGGTTCAGTTTTCGAATTCCGAAATGGCAACAGACCTGAAGAGATTAATTACCTGAGGTGGAGTCCATTTGATAGTAAGACAGATTACTTCGACCCTTCCAGAAAGGAATTTATGATCAATTACAGGGTGCAAAATATCGAAGGACTTATCAGGAATCTGAAATCAAACGGCGTTAAAGTGATTGGTGAAATTCAGAAATACGAATACGGTAAGTTTGCTTACATAATGGATCCTGATGGAAACGAGATTGAACTATGGGAGCCGATTGATTCTGTTTTAACAAAAATGGGCGAGCCAACAACAAAATAGTTTATTGGAAAAATGTTAATTTATACCCGACCTAAATTGAGGAGAAGATGTTCGAGCAGAAGCACGAAAAACTCGCCCCCTTTTCAGTATTTATCCGGAGATTATCTTTATCAATTTTAATTGCATTTGCATTAATTACAATAGCATTAGCAATCGGTATAGCCGGTTATCACTTCATAGCCGGATTTGGTTTTATTGATTCACTTCTGGAAGCATCTATGATTCTTGGCGGAATGGGTCCTGTTAATCAGCTCCCAAATAACGGCGCTAAAATATTTGCTTCTGCCTATGCCCTCTTCAGCGGACTTGTATTTATTGCAGTTCTCGGAATTGTGTTAGCTCCAATTACACATAGAATGCTACACAAATTTCATATTGCCGAAGAGGACCTCGATTCAAATAGGGATTAACTTTTATCAGTGCTGAACTTTATAGAAGCGGAACCGGAACTCCTATCCGGTATCAAGTATCCAATATCCAGTATCTTGAATCCATTATCATGGTCACTTTCCAATTCCATTTTATTAAGTAATAACCTATCTTTGCATAAAAAAAATCTAATACGGAATGTACAACAGAAAAGAACTTATTCAGAAAGCAATCGAAGCAAAATCCAAAGCCCTTCCAACATATTCAAACTTTCATGTAGGTGCAGCACTTCTAACAAAAGACGGAAAAATTTATTTGGGTGCAAACATTGAAACCTCATCATACAGTTTAACAATCTGTGCAGAGAGGACTGCTCTATTTACAGCAATACTGGAAGGAGAACGAAAATTTAAAGCCATAGCAGTTGCCGGAGATACCGAAGATTATTTACCTCCATGCGGTGCTTGCCGGCAAGTATTATCTGATTTATGCGGAGGGGATCTTGATGTTATTCTTGTTAACAAAAAAGGTAAAAGCAAGAAATTGAAATTAAGAGAATTACTTCCCTATTCATTCGGAGAGGAGTTTTTTAAGAAATGATAGAATTTCAACCTCACTCAACACCAATAAACACTGGATGGATTGAAGTAATAGCCGGGTGTATGTTCAGCGGTAAAACAGAAGAGTTAATAAGGCGGTTA
>JAGVBL010000382.1 GCA_020059785.1 Ignavibacteriales bacterium
ATCAAGAATACGGATAACATTTCTCACAACATCGAATTATATCCTATTCTAGAACTTGGCAACGATTCATTGTTAATAAAAGGTTATGACGAAAAAAATAATGCTTACATTACTAATCACCACGAAACCCGTTACCGGCTGATCAGCTCGCTTTATAAAAATGCACCTTATCCAACCGATACACGCGATTATTTTACTGCGAACTTTGCACCGTACTCACATGGCGGTTATATCGGCGGAATGGAAAAATTTTACATAACAATAAAAACTGATTTTTATGCGAAGAATAGAAATGATTCTCTGAATCATAAAGAAGAAGGATTCGTAAACTTTGTTGCACTCCATGGAAAGTTCTCATTAAAACCGGGTGAAGAAATTAGTGTAAGGTATTTCCGCGGATGGCAGGACCAGAACAAAAGTATTGATAAGCTGGCAGAAGAAATTGAAAATCTGAAATATGAACCCCTTCAAAAATATGTTGATGATAATGTGCGGCTCTTTGCTAAGATTCCAAGAATAAATTTTCAGTCCGAAGATGAAAAATTTGTTTACTTAAGTTCATTCAATTTAGCGCGCGGTTGTTTCTATCCGCCAACGGATAAAACCAATTACAATTTTTATGTCTTTTCTCGTCAGCCGCTGTGGGGTTGGGGACATGGTCATCAGGTTTTGCACGAATCACTAAGTATGCTTGCATATGCTTATCTCGATCCGCAATCGGCACAAGGTTCTCAGTATGTTTATATGGAGCAGCAGCGCGATGACGGATTAATTGCATATCGTCACGGTCCGCGCGGTTTACAGGATTATCCGCATTTCAGTAAAGTATTAAATCGTGATATGTCAACTACCTCGGCTCCGTTCTTTAGCTGGATTAATTGGGAAGTTTATAAAGTAAGTAGGGACAAAAAATTTCTTGAAGACGCTTATAAAAGTGGTGTAAAGTACACAAACTGGCTGATTGAAAACCGCGACCTTGATAAAGACGGAACTTTTGAATGGGGACCTTACGGAATAATTGAAAATGTGCGTGACTGGTATAATGCGGTATTTCAAGTAAGTGCCGAACGCTACCTTGATGTTGATAAGGAAGATATCTCTGATGAACTGGAATGCCTTGATCTCACAATGATGGTAATTAAAGAGATGCGATCACTTTCAGAAATTGCTAAAGAACTTGGTAAGAATAATGAATCAATTGAATGGAAAAAGAGGGCTGAAGAGACTGTCAAACTTGTAAATGAAATAATGTGGAATGAAGAGAAACAATTTTATTTTTCGGTTGATAAGGTAAATCATAGTTTTAAGTTTATGTCTCGTGATTTAAGGCGCGAAGAAATAATCGGGTTTCTTGCATTATGGGCAGAAGCGGCGCCAAAGGAGAGAGCAGCAAAGTTGATTAAAAAACTATTGGATCCTGAAAAATTCTGGCGTAAGTATGGTATCCCCACTCTGGCGGCGGATGACGAGTGGTACACGCCTTATGTAGATTACTGCTGTAAATGGAACGGACCGGTCTGGCTTCTATGGAATTACATAGTGCTTGACGGATTAAAAAAATACGGATATAATGATGTTGCTAATCAGCTTGCAGATAAGATGCTTCTTGCAGTTACAACGCAGCTAAAAAAGAATCACAATTTCTGGGAATCTTATAGTCCTGATAACGAAGTTCTGAACTCACCACCCAATTACATTTGGGATTCCATTATGGCGAGAGTGTTGATTGAAAAGTATAAATCCAAGTAGCTCCGTAGGAGCGGCATATTAGTAAGTAGAATAATAAAGAAATCAAAGCTCCGTAGGAGCGACATTTTAGTAAGGGGGCTAGCATGGCAAATACATATACACAACTTTATATACATGTAGTAATAGTAGTTAAAGGTAGAGAAAACGTGATAACTCCTCGCTTCCGGGATGACTTATACAAGTACATATCAGGAATAATTGCTAACAAGAATCAAAAGCTGCTGGCAATTGGCGGTATGCCGGATCACCTTCATATCTTTATGAGTATGAACCCCGATGTGAAATTATCTGATCTTGTGCGGGATATAAAAGCAAACTCCAGTAAATGGATAAATGAAAATAGATTTGTAATGGGAAAATTTAACTGGCAAGTTGGTTATGGCGCCTTCTCCTATGTTAAATCGCAAAAAGATGTTGTGATTAAATATATTCTTAATCAAGAAAAGCATCATAGTAAAAAGTCATTCAGAGAAGAGTATATTGATATGCTTAAGAGATATGAAGTTAATTACGACGAAAAATATCTGTTTAATTGGATTGAGTAAAGTTTATATCGCACCTACGGTGCTCTGTTCTTGAAATTTTGTTTTGAGATACTATAGTTTCGCGCCTACGGCGCTGAGATTTTATAAAGATAAAACTATATGTTTTTGGGAAAGCAATCATTCAAACTGAGACTAAGTTAGCTACGTGGGAGCAGCACTTAAGTGGTTACGAAAAAGATTGAACATAGTGCCGTGGAGACGGAATATTTTAGATCAGAAAGAAACAAATTAAGCTCCGTAGGAGCGGCATTTTAGTAAGTAGCATAATAAAAGGAAGTCGAGCTCCGTTAGGAGCGGAATTTTTGTAAGAAGAAGGATAAAAAAAAGTCAAGCTCCGTAGGAGCGGTATTTTAGTAAGTAGAATGATAAAGAAAGCAAAGCTCCGTAGGAGCGGCATAAATCAACTAAAGAGAAAAACAACCATGAAAAAGATTAAATCAATCATACAGACACTGGTATTAATATCAATTCCTCTTCTGGCACAAACTCCAAAATTTGATTTGATTCAAAACGACCTTACACTCACACGTACTGCTCAGCCGCATCAATACATGGATAAAATTGGCACAAAAGCCGCACTCATGGGCTCTGAAAACGGATCATTCGAAATGTGGATCTGGCCATGGAAAGTATTACGCAGCTTCGATCTTCAATTCTTTATCGGTACAACTACTCAACCGGTTTTATCGAAAGATATTGTAAGGGAAATTTCTGTAACTCCGGAGGCAACTACAATTACATATGTTTATGAGTCATTCACAGTAAAAGAAATAATTTTCATCCCTCACAATAAACCGGCAGCGGTAATATTGCTTGATGTATACACAACCACTCCGCTTACAATCGTTCCCGGTTTCATACCTGTTATGCAGCCGCAATGGCCCGCTGGAATCGGCGGACAATTTAGTTATTGGGATGATGGTGTTAAAGCGTATGTAATTTCCGAGGCTAAATGGAGAGGAATATTTTTATGCGGATCACCATTGGCTGAACAAATGGCAGCTCCACCCGCTCATATGTTTGCCGATAATCCGATTCAATTTAAATTCACTGTTCAGCCGAACAATACAAGCGAAAACTTTTATCCTATTGTAATTGCCGGAAGTCCGGTCAATACAAAATATGATTCTGTTAAAGCGCTTTATAAGGATTTAACTTCGAACATAGAAAAATATTATAGAGAAACATGCGACTATTATAAAAACCTCCGCGAATCAACTGTTCAGGTTGTAACACCTGATAAAAAGTTTAACCAGGCATTTGAATTCGGTAAAGCTGCTCTAAGAAATCTAATGGTAGAAAATCCCACACTCGGCAAAGGATTGGTTGCTGGCTATGGACAGAGCGGAGGAGGAGGACGTCCGGGATTTGCATGGTACTTTGGCGGCGATGCTTTTATCAATTCTCTTGCTATGGCAAGTTACGGCGATTATCAGACGGTAAAAGATGCTTTGATGTTTACACAAAAGTGGCAGCGTCAGGAAAATTTTCCGATCCGGAAAAAATCTAAAGATGAAAAACCAACTGAAGTTGGAAAAATGGCACATGAACTTTCGCAGAGCAACGGACTTATCGATTGGTGGAACGATTACCATTACGGTTATAATCACGCAGATACAACCCCGTGGTACCTGGTTGCAATCGGAAATTATTTTAGAAAGACCGGCGATGTTAACTTCATTAAAAATAGCTGGAAGTCAATTGTTCAGGCATATAACTGGTGTTTAAGTAAAGACAGCAACGGCGATGGACTGATGGATCTTAAAGGTGCCGGACTCGGTGTTCTTGAGTTTGGTGCGCTTGTTAGAATTAATAACGATATGTACACTCAGGGTTTGTGGACTCAGGGAATTAAAGAAGTTAATCTTATGGCAAAATATGTTGGTGATAAAGAGATGGAAAAAACTACCGCAGCATTATTGCCTAAAGCAATTTCTTCTTTAGAGAAAATATTCTGGATGGAAGACCTCGGTTACTACAGCTTTGGTGCAAGTGATGATGTGAAGCAAGTTAGGGATAAAAATATTTTTCCTACATCTATTATGATATTTGACTTATTGGATAAAGCAAGATGTGAGCGCTCCGTAAAAAATTTCAACGAGAGCGACATAATAACTGATTGGGGTGTTCGTAACCTTTCAAATAAATCTTCTTTATATGAACCGACAAATTATAATTATGGAACGGTCTGGGGATTTAATTCCCTGTTCGCAAATTCAGCGCAGTATAAATATCATTTTAATCTTTCTGCTTATTCACTTTTACGCAACACTTATCAGCATGCCTTCGATTACGGACTTGGAGTTTTCCCGGAAGTCTTTTCGGGTGATATCAATACAAAACTAGGAGAGGCATACCACAACCAGGGTTTTTGCACAAGCGGATATATCTTTCCGATGATGAACGGATTGTTAGGATTGGATGTAAACGCACTCGAAAACAAAATAACATTCGCACCCAAACTGCCAATGCAGTGGGAATGGATAAATGTAAATAACATCAAGCTGGGTAACTCGGTTCTTTATCTTTCCAATAAATTAAAAAACGGCGAATGGAAATTGATTGTTGAAAAGATAGGTGAGAGTGAAATAAAATTTGAGTTTATGCCCGCTCTTTTTGTCGGTACTAAGATTATTTCGGTGACAGTTGATGGTAAACCGATTGATTTCAAAGTAATAGATCATGAACAAGCCGTTCAATTAAAATCCGAATTCACTATTACCACTTCACATGAAGTAATTGTAAAATACCAGCCCTCTGTAGAAATCTATATGCTGGAGGATGTAACACCAATCGGGGCAATAAACGAAGGGCTGAAAATAATTTCTCAAAGTTTTGCCGATAATAAATTATTTTTGGATGTAGAGGGAAAACCCGGTAGAGAATATAAGCTCGGCGTTATAAATGAAAATTTGATAAACAAAATTACCGGCGCACGTGAAGAGCATGGAAAGTTACTTATTCAAATTCCGGGTACGGATAATAATTTCGTAAAGCATCGGATATTAATTGAAAGAAAGTAATTAACAATTAAGGATTTTTGAGGATTACAATGAAATCATTAACACTAATTACACTTTGTCTCATCGCCATCTTATTTATTAATTGTACTGAACCCGTTCCTGAAAAGTTCGAGCAGAAAAAACTTGTATTGAAAACCGCACGGGATTTCAATTACAAAATGGAAATTGAAGAAAAACTTGTCCGGGTAAATAAATTTTTGACTGAGAATAAACTGGATGGAATCTTATTAACACAGGTCCGCAATGTTTATTGGACAACGGCGGGATTAGCAAACAACCAGATTGTACTTAATAAGGACGTTGGTGCCGCTTCGTTGTTAATACTCAAGAATGGTAAAAAGTATCTTGTTTGTAATGGTGCGGAAGCACAAAGAATGATGGATGAATCATTGAATGAACTCGGTTACGAATTAATTGAATTCAACTGGTACGAAGCAAATCCTGTTAAAGATGTAAGAGGGGACTTAATAAAACAGTTTGGAAAGATCGGAAGTGATATTAATTATCCCGGCACTATTAACATTTCAGATAAATTCAAACGATTGCGTTATTCGTTGAATGATTACGAAGTAATACGTTATGCATATCTTGCCCGTATGTCTACAGAAGCAGTCGCTGAAGTCTGTATGAAAGTAAAACCGGGAATGAATGAATTCGAAATTGAAACGATAACTGCAAACGCTCTTCGCGATCGTCAAATTATTCCAACTGTTTTATTAACTGCAGTAGATAATCGCATTTATAATTACCGCCATGCACTACCGGGTGGAGCAGTTTTAGAAAATTATGCAATGATCAATATCTGCGCAGAAAAATGGGGAATGCCAATAGCTGTAACAAGGTTCGTTCACTTTGGTCCCTTAACCGAAGATTTGAAAACTAAATTGGAAAAGACCGCAATTGTAAATGCACATTATCAGGATTTTACACGTCCCGGAGTAGCTGCTTCAGTAATATTTGAAAAGATGAAAGAGTGGTATAAATCTGTAGGATATGAATACGAATGGATGCTTCATCATCAGGGCGGTGCAATCGGTTACGACGACCGCGAATGGGTGATTTATCCGGAAATTAAAGAAGTTGTTCAAAACAACCAGGCATTTGCATGGAATCCTACAATTACCGGTGCTAAAGTTGAAGAGACAATTATTGTTAATAACAATGGTTTTGAAGTTCTTACAAAATCGCATAACTGGCCGATGATAATTGTTAATCTGAATGGTAAAAAATATCCTCAGCCATCGATTCTTATTCGTGATAATGAAAACTTTGGACTTGTTCTAACAAAAGATTATGAAATAAATGCTGAATAATTAATTATATTTTGTTCGGTAAACATGAATCACTCGGTATATATTCAATCTTAGTTGAAATTTAGTAGTTGAAAAAAGCAGAGACTCCAAATAATTTGTAAAATTGTTATTAGCGATAACAAAAAACTAAAAGG
>JAGVBL010000221.1 GCA_020059785.1 Ignavibacteriales bacterium
GAAAAGGCACCACCTACAAATAAATCATACAATCCAAATAGATTGTCGCTGGATTTATTTGCCATAGCAGTAGAGAGCAAATAAGAATCGATTCCCGGTAAAGTAATATGTGAACCAATTCTAACAATAATAAGCAAGGCAATAGTATAAAGAATTCTCTGCCTCAGCTCATGAATTTTAAAAATATTTCGGAAAGTTTCTTGAATTGTAGCCATTAAACTTTAATCTCTTTTATAGTTCCGCCAAGTGATTCAATTTTTTCTTTTGCAGAAGCACTAAATGCATGCGCTTCAACATTTAATTTTGCTTTTAATTCTCCCACACCAAGAATTTTAAAAGGTGCAACTGCTTTCGAAATAACACCGTGCTTATATAAAGACACTGCATTAATAATTCCGTCTTCAACTTTTTTATCATCTACTAACTTTTGTAACCGGCTTAAGTTAACAACCTGATAAACTATTTTAAATGGGGAGTGAAAACCTCTCTTTGGAACGCGTCTTTGCAAAGGCATCTGTCCGCCTTCGAACCATGCTCTATATTTTGCACCGGAACGTGAACGCTGACCATTCATACCACGTGTAGCAGTTCCGCCATGTCCTGAACCTTCTCCACGAGCAATTCTTTTTACTTTTTTGTTTGAACCTTTTGCCGGTTTAAGATTGCTTAAAATATCCATTGAACACCCTATGCTTCGATTTCTTCTACTTTAACTAAATGAGATACTTTCTTAATCATTCCTCTTATTTGAGGTGTATCGTTATGAATTACAAAATAATTCGGTCTGCTTAGACCTAAAGATTCTATAGTTAATTTTTGTGTCTTCGGTCTATCAATAATACTTTTTACTTGTGTGATTTTTAATTTCTTAGCCATATAATCCTCTAATTACAAATTAAACAACTCGTTTACTTTCAATCCGCGTTTATAAGCCATTGTTCTGGCATCAACAAGATTAAGTAAAGCATTCAAAGTTGCTTTAACCTGATTATGCGGGTTTGAAGATCCGAGTGATTTAGTCAAAATATCCTGAACACCGGCAGCTTCTAAAACTGCACGGACCCCACCGCCGGCAATAAGACCTGTACCCGGAGTAGCAGGTTTCAATAGTACTTGTCCTGCACCAAATTTACCAACTATTGGATGGGGGATAGTTCCTTTAACAACAGATACTTTGAAAACATTCTTTTTAGCATCGTCAATACCTTTAGAGATTGCATCAGTTACTTCATTTGCTTTTCCAAGACCAACTCCAACATGTCCGTTACCATCACCAACAACAACAATTGCATTAAAGCTGAATCTTCTACCGCCTTTTACAACTTTAGCAACTCTATTAATATGAACAATTTTTTCTTTTAGGTTTTCGAGTCCCGATACTTTTTTGTACTTGAAATTCAATTTTAACTCCTCTATTCAACCTTTACTTAATTAATGATTTTTTTTGCTGCCGGGGGAGGATTCGAACCTCCACATACGGCTCCAAAGGCCGCTGTCCTGCCATTAGACGACCCGGCAAGAACAAATTAAAAATGAAATTAAAATTTCAAACCGCCTTCACGGGCGCCATCGGCAACAGCTTTAACTCTACCGTGATATGTATATCCACTTCTATCGAACACGGCAGTAGTAATACCTTTTTCAGCAGCACGTTTTGCTAATAGAACACCAACAATTTTACTTTTCGAAACTTTTGTTTTTGTGTTTTTTAATTCTTCAGCCAAATCTTTTACCTTTGTTGAAGCAGAAACTAATGTAACACCCTTTGAATCATCTACAAGCTGAGCATACATATGATTCAAGCTCCTGAAAACAGTTAATCTAGGACGTTCGGCAGTTCCGGAAACTTTGCTTCTAACTCTTACTTTTTTTCTAATTCTTCTTTTATTATCCTTCAAAAACATTTTGCCCGATCTCCTAATTATTTACCAGCAGTCTTGCCAGCTTTTCTAATAATAAATTCATTCGAATATTTAATTCCTTTACCCTTATATGGCTCAGGTTTTTTGAACGATCTGATTTTTGCAGCAACTAATCCAACAAGTTCTTTATCAATTCCGGAAATTTTAATTTGTGTTGGAGCAGGGACTTCAATTTTAATTCCCTGAGGCGGAATAAAATAGATTGGATGGGAATAACCCAAACTAAATAGAACCGCTTCACCTTTGGATTCGGCTTTATAACCAACACCAACAATATCAAGTGATTTCTGATAACCTTCCGATACACCTTTTATCAAATTGCCGATAAGTGCTCTGGTAAGTCCATGCAAAGATCTATTCTCTTTAGAATCATCCGGCCTTGTAACAAGAATTTCATCCTTTGTTACTTCGACATTAATGCTGGGATGAATTTTCATTGTTAACTCGCCAAGTTTACCTTTAACTTTTAGTAACCCGTCAGTTTTAGTTACTGTAACATCTTTAATAGAAATCGGTTTTTTACCTATACGCGACACTTTTTAACCTCGTTCAAACTTTAGTTAATTACCAAACGTGGCAGATAACTTCTCCGCCAACGGCTTCTTTTTTAGCTTGTTTATCTGTTAATAAACCTTTAGGAGTAGAAATAATTGCAATTCCTAATCCATTTAAAACTTTAGGAATTTCATCTTTACCAACATAAGTATGAAGACCGGGAGTGCTAATTCTTCTTAATCCGGCAATTGAAGAAACTCCGTTTATATACTGCAAATGAATTCGTAAAACGTTCTGTTTATTATCTTCAACTACATTATAGTCTCTAATAAACTTATTCGACCTAAGAATTTCGGCCATATTAACCTTCATTTTAGATGAAGGAATGTCCACAAATTTTTTCTTTGCTTTAACAGCATTTCTAATTCTTGTTAAAAAATCTGCAATCGGATCGGTTGCTGGCATTTACTTATTCTCCTCTTATTACCAACTTGATTTTTTTACGCCCGGGATTTCACCGCGTAAAGCCATTTCTCTTAATACTAATCGGGATATTCCAAACTTTCTGTAAAATCCCCTTGGTCTACCTGAAATTAAACATCTATTGTGTATACGTGTAGAAGCAGAATTTCTGGGAAGTAACTGTAATGCTTCGTAATCACCCTTCTCTTTTAATTCCTTTCTTTTTTTGGAATACTTTGCAGAGAGTCTGCGTTTTTTTTCTTCACGTGCTAATAAACTTTTTCTTGCCATGATTTTCCTTCTAATTAATTTCCTTTTTTCTGAACGGCATACCGAATGCGTTCAAAAGCTCATATGCTTCTTTATCAGTTTTTGCTGTTGTAACAAACGTAATATCCATACCTAAAACTTTTGTAACCTTATCAACATTAATTTCCGGGAATATAATTTGTTCTTTTATACCGAGTGTATAGTTGCCTCTTCCATCAAAAGACTTGTCGGAAACTCCTCTAAAGTCGCGAACTCTTGGAAGAGCAATAGTAATAAGTCGGTCCAGGAATTCATACATTCTCGCACTTCTTAAAGTTACCTTAGCACCAATTTTCATTCCTTCGCGTAATTTGAAATTGGAAATTGCTTTCTTGGCAATTCTAACAGAAACTTTTTGACCTGTAATAGTTTCGAGATCTTTAACAGCTTCTTCTAAAATTTTTGCGTCCTGAACTGCCTGTCCCACACCCATATTCAAAACAATTTTTTCAATCTTTGGAACCTGCATAATACTTTTGTAATTGAATTGTTCTTTAAGTTTAGGAACGATTTCTTTAGAATATTTTTCTTTTAATCGTGCCGGAATTTTTTCTTCAACTACTTTAACGTCATCACCGGATTTAGCTTTTTTGCCGGATTGAGGAGCCGCAGTTTGTGTTTTTTGATCTTTTGTTTTTTGTTCTTTTGCCATCTTGATTATAAATCCTTAGAATTTTTATGCGATCATTTCGCCGCTAACTTTGCTTATTCTTACGCTTTTCTTTTTTCCCTTTTTATCATCAATGATGATCTTAGAACCAATTTTTGTCGGTTCATTTGTTTTAGGATCGAGAAGCATAACATTAGAAACATTAATAGGTGCTTCTTTTTCAATAATTCCGCCTTGCGGATTTTTTTGATTTGGTTTTGTATGTCTTTTACGAAGGTTAACTCCTTCAATAATTACTTTATTAAGTACCGGAAAAACTTTAAGAACTTTACCGGTTTTTCCTTTGGAGTTACCCGAAATAACAATTACAGAATCATTCTTTTTAATTTTCATTTGGTCATTCCTCTTAGAGAACCTCTGGAGCCAGAGAAATTATTTTCATAAATTTTTTATCGCGCAATTCTCTTGCAACCGGGCCAAAAATACGAGTACCGCGTGGTTCACCCTGGGCGTTTAACAAAACGGCAGCATTTTCATCAAAACGAATATACGAGCCATCATTTCTTCTAACTTCTTTTTTAGTACGAACGATAACAGCCCTGGATACTTCACCTTTTTTAACACCGCCACCGGGTATAGCAGATTTAACGCTAACAACAATTACATCACCCAGGCTTGCGTATCTTCTATTGCTACCACCTAAAACGCGAATACATCGGACTTTTTTAGCACCGGAATTATCCGCAACTACTAAATTTGTTTCTTCTTGAATCATTTTTTATAAACTCCCAATCAAACTTTATAAAGTGCTAAGGCAACTATTTTGCTTTTTCAACTATTTCAACCAAACGCCATTTTTTTCTTTTGCTTAATGGTCTAGTTTCCATAATCTTAACAACATCACCCAAACTACATTCATTCTTTTCATCATGTGCCATTAATTTGGTTGTTTTCTTAAAATATTTTTTATAGATCGGATGTGCAACACGTCTTTCAATAGCAACAATAATGCTCTTATTCATTTTATTACTAACTACAGAACCGATTCTAATTTTTCTTGTATTTCTGGTCTCCATCGAAAAAGAATTTCTCCTTATTAATTTGTCTTTGTGTTTTTAGCTTCCTGCATTTCACGTTCTTTAAGAATCGTTTTCATTTTAGCAATATCTTTTTTTACAAGACGCAGTTTAGCTGTATTTGTTAGATTTTTTAATTCTTGCTGGAATCTCAAATCCACAAGATTCTTTTGTTCTTCGAGAATTCTTTTCTTTATTTCTTCTGTGGACATTCCTTTGATTTCGTAAATCTTCATATTATAAAAATCCTTTTATGATTCTAAATCCGGTCTTTGAACTATTTTTGTTTTAATAGGCAACTTATGCGAAGCAACAGTAAGAGCATCTTGGGCAGTTTTTTTATCTACGCCGCCTACTTCAAACATTATTCTACCTGGTAATACAACAGCAACCCAGAATTCCGGAGCACCCTTTCCTTTACCCATTCTAGTTTCGAGAGGTTTTTTAGTAACAGGTTTATCCGGGAAAATTCTGATCCAGACTTTACCATCACGTTTCATCTGGCGTGATAACGCAACACGGCAAGCTTCTATCTGTCGGCTGGTAATCCATGCCGGTTCCATTGCTTTCAATCCGTAATCACCAAAACTAATAAGATGACCACGGGTAGCTTTGCCTGTTCTTCTACCTCTATGTGCTTTACGATATTTAACTCTTTTTGGCATTAACATGAGAAAAACTCCTGAAACTTTTTACTGTAACTTTATTCTGTTGAACGTCTTCCTAAAATTTCTCCGCGGCAGATCCAAACTTTAATTCCAATAGAACCATAAATTGTTTCTGCTCTTCCGTGTGCATAATCAATATCGGCACGTAAAGTATGAAGCGGAATTCTACCTTCTTTATACTGTTCGGTACGCGCCATTTCTGCACCGCCCAATCTTCCGGAACACATAACTCTTATTCCCTCTGCACCCATTCGCATTGCAGATGTAATTGCAGATTTCATTGCACGGCGGAAAGAAATTCTTCCTTCAATCTGTTTAGCAATATTTTCGGCAACAAGATACGCATCTAATTCAGGTCTCTTTATTTCGGTAATCTGAATTTTTACTTCCTTATCGGTTAATTTTTTTAATTCCTCTTCAATCTGCGCAATTTCCTTACCGCTCTTTCCAATAACAACACCGGGTCTGGATGTATGAATAGTGAGAATAATATTTTTTGATGTTCTATCAATTTTAATAGAAGAAATACCGGCGTTCTGTAATCTTTTACGAACATAAGTTCTTAATTTTTTATCTTCGATGAGTTTAGGTGCGTAACTTTTGTTTTCGTACCAGTTCGATTCCCATCCTTTAATAACCCCAACTCTTAAACCAATTGGATTAGTCTTCTGACCCAAAACTTCCTCCTAAGATTACTTTTTTGTTGCAACAACAATTGTTAGGTGATTCGATCTTTTTCTTATTCTATAAGCCCTGCCCATCGGAGCAGCAGAAATTCTTTTTAATGTCGGTCCCTGATTTACGAAAGCTTCTTTAACAAACAAATTAGATACTTCCTGTTTAGCACCATCTTCTTTATTCATTAAGTTAGATACCGCCGATCTTAAAACTTTTTCTGCGGGTTTTGATGCATGTTTTGGAGAAAAATGTAATATCTCTATAGCCTGATCAACTGACTTACCTCTAATCAAATCAATTACCAACCTCATTTTCCGTGGCGAAGAACCGATATATTTATGTGTTGCTTTTGCTTCCATTATTTAATTTCCTCGATTTTATACCAATGGCATCATTTTACTTTGGATGCTTTTTCAGCTTTTGTTCCCGGATGTCCTCTAAAAATTCTGGTAGGTGCAAACTCACCAAGTTTATGACCAACCATATTTTCAGATATATAAACAGGAATCATTTTATTTCCGTTATGAACTGCAATTGTGTGTCCTACAAACTCTGGAGAAATAGTACTAGCACGAGACCAGGTTTTAATAATTTTCTTTTGATTGGTTTCGTTAAGTTTTCTTACTTTCTGCAAGAGTTTAACACTAATAAAAGGACCTTTTTTAACTGATCTTGGCATACGTTACTCTAAATTATTTTCTTCTCTTTATAATAAGTTTGTTAGTTGGATTTTTTCTTTTTCTTGTTTTCAATCCTTTGGATTTCTGACCCCACGGAGAAACCGGATGTCCACCACCGGAAGTTTTACCTTCGCCACCACCCATCGGATGATCAACTGGATTCATAGCTACGCCTCTTACATGAGGTCTTTTACCAAGCCATCTACTACGTCCGGCTTTACCTAAACTAATATTTTCATGATCGGAATTACCAACAGCACCATAAGTTGCCATACAATCAACGCTAACCATTCTAACTTCACCAGAGGGCATTTTTAACTGTGCATATTTTCCTTCTCGTGCCATTAACTGAATTGAAGCCCCGGCACTTCTTCCAATCTGTCCACCCTTTCCGGGTTTCATTTCTACATTGTGAACAAAACTACCAAGCGGAATCTCTTTAAGCGGAAGTGAGTTTCCCACTTTTATTTCTGAACCGGAACCCGACATTAAAGTATCTCCTACTTTTAATCCTTCGGGTGCAAGTATATATCTTTTTTCACCATCGGCATAATTTAGTAATGCTATTCTTGACGTTCTATTTGGATCATATTCAATTGAAAAAACTTTAGCCGGTACTCCATGTTTTTCTCTTTTGAAATCGATAATTCTATAACGTCTTTTGTGTCCACCGCCGCGATGACGAGAAGTAACTCTACCTAAATTATTTCTACCGCCAGATTTCTTTAGAGAAACCGTCAAGGATTTTTCCGGAGAAGTTTTGGTTATCTCTTCAAATGAAGAGATGCTCATAAATCTTGTACCGGGTGTATTTGGTTTTAATTTTCTAATTGCCATTTAATTCAGCTCCGAAACTATTGGTCTTAAGCTTGACCAAAAATGTCAATCGTTTGACCTTCTTTAAGTGTAACAATAGCTTTTTTAAATTTTGCTGTTCTTCCTGTAAAGCGACCTTTACGAGTAAATTGTGTTCTCTGTTTACCTTTATATCTTATCGTATTAATAGAGACAGCATCAACATTAAATTTATCTTTAATTGCCTTGGCAATTTGAATTTTATTTGCATCAACGGAAACAATAAATCCAAATTTATTAGGATGCTTTTCGCTAATACCGGACATTTTTTCTGTAATCAAAGGTCGAATTAAAATACTTTTCATTTTTTAACCGTATTATTTAAATGTGCTTTCTAAAAGATTAACTGCGCTTTTTTGCATAACAAGAATCTGATTATTCAACAATTCGTAAGCAGAAGCTTTGTTTGCTTCTATAATATTAACGCGTTCAATATTTCTACCGGATTTATAAACATTTTCCAGCGCACCGTTTGTAAGTAATAATGTCTTTTTACCTTTAAGCTGAAGAGAATTTAATATTTTTGCAAATTCTTTCGTTTTGGGAGAATCGAAATTAAAATCTTCCACAACAATAATTTGATTAGCTTTGGCTTTATAAGACAACGCTGATTTTCTAGCAAGCGACACAACTTTTTTATTTAACTTTTGAGTATAATCTCTTGGTTGTGGGCCAAATATTGAACCGCCACCAACCCAAAGGGGGGATCTTGAAGAACCGGCTCTAGCACCGCCGCGGCCTTTTTGGCGCCATGGTTTTTTTCCACCGCCTCTTACTTCATTTCTCACTTTCGCTTTATGAGTTCCCTGACGTTGATTTGCAAGGAATGCCTTTACAGCTAAATAGAGAACATGGTCATTCGGTTCTATTTCAAAAATATCTTTAGAGAGATCTACTTTCTCGCCAGATTTAGTACCATCAATTTTTAGGACTTCTAATTTCATTTTCAATAACACTATTTATTAATTGCCACAATTGAATTTACAGAGCCTGGAACTGCTCCTTTAACCATTATAATATTTTTATCTGCAATAACTTTAACAACTTTTAGATTTCTAACCGTTACACTTTCATATCCTTTTCTACCTGCCATTCTCTGACCTTTAAAAACTCTTGATGGATATGAACTTGCACCAATAGAACCAGGAGCTCTAACTCTATCGCTTTGACCGTGAGTAGTACCACCAACACCGCCAAAACCATGTCTTTTAATTACTCCCTGAAAACCTTTTCCCTTACTCTTACCAGAAACTTTCACTTTATCGCCCACCTGGAAAAGATCAGCTTTAACTTCATCCCCTACTTTGAATTGATCAGGTTCAAAATTTCTAAATTCCTGTAGAGCAACCGGGGCAACAAGCCCAAGTTTTTTGTAAACAGCAATTTGAGGTTTACTTACTTTTTTCTCTTTCTTTTCTCCGAATCCTATCTGAATTGAAAAGTAACCATCTTTGTCATTGGTTTTAACAGAATAGACCTTACATGGTCCGGCTTCCAGAACTGTAACCGGAATTATTTGACCATCTTCGGAGTATATATTAGTCATTCCTAATTTTTTTGCTAACAGACCAGGCATTTTTTTTCCTATAACTTTATCTCTATGTCAACGCCAGCAGGAATTTCGAGCTTGCTTAATGCGTCGACAGTTTTATTATTAGAATTGTGGATATCGATAATTCTTTTATGAGCCCTTATCTCGAATTGCTCACGAGATTTTTTATCAACGTGAGGAGATCTTAAAACTGTAAAGACTGTCCTTCTGGTAGGAAGAGGAATAGGACCGGAAACAATAGCACCAGTACTTTTAACAGTTTTGATGATCTTTTCAGTTGATTTGTCAATCAAAATATGATCGTATGACTTAAGCTTAATTCTAATTTTTTGACCGGGCACTTTTAATAATCTCCTTGTTCAGACATAATAAGGGGAAAGCATTTACTTTCCCCTATTCAATGTTTATTACTATTCAATAATCTTTGTTACAAAACCAGCACCAACAGTTCTACCGCCTTCGCGAATAGCGAATTTCAAACCTTCTTCCATAGCGATTTCGGAAATTAAATCGATTTTTAATTGAACGTTATCGCCTGGCATAACCATTTCGGTTCCTTCAGGTAAAGTAGCTATTCCGGTTACGTCAGTTGTTCTAAAATAAAACTGAGGTCTGTAACCATTAAAGAATGGTGTATGACGTCCACCTTCTTCTTTTGAAAGGATATAAACTTTAGCTTCAAATTTCTTATGAGGAGTAATGGAACCGGTTTTTGCAAGAACCATTCCTCTTTCAATTTCTGTTTTATCAACACCACGTAATAACAATCCGGCATTATCTCCAGCTATAGCAGAATCTAATTCTTTTCTAAACATTTCGATACCGGTAACAACAGTTTTCTTATGAACACCAAGACCAATCAATTCAACTTCTTCGTTCAATTTAAGTGTACCTCTTTCAACTCTTCCAGTTGCAACGGTACCACGTCCTGTAATAGAAAATACGTCTTCAACCGGCATCAAGAACGGTTTGTCGGAATCACGCTGCGGTATTGGCACATATTCGTCAACTGCTTTCATTAACTCCCAGATGCAGTTATATCTTTCATCTGTAGTTGGAGCATTTGAAGTACCGGCTTCAAGAGCTTTTAAAGCAGAACCACGGACAATCGGAATTTCATTTCCCGGGAATTCGTATTTTGTCAATAACTCTCTTAATTCCATTTCAACCAAGTCGATTAATTCAGGATCATCCATCATATCAACTTTGTTCAAGAATA
>JAGVBL010000275.1 GCA_020059785.1 Ignavibacteriales bacterium
ATGAAGTTAATGAATCCCTCGGTGGTCTGGAAAGTCTTATTAAGCTAAAGACAAAGCTTAATGCAAAAGGGATCAAACTAATACTCGATTTTGTACCAAATCGTTTTAATGCAGATACAAAATTGTTGCAAACCAATCCCGAAATATTTTTATCGGTTGATAAGGAATCATTTCACAAAGATTCTCATACCTATTATCAGCCCGATAAAAATGAAGAGAAGTATTATGCGCATGGAAGGGACCCGTTTTTTCCGGCTTGGCAGGACACAGTTCAAATAAATTTTTTCAGTACAGAAGCCAGAAAGTTTTTAACAGATATCCTTCTTAACCTAATTAATGTTTGTGATGGAGTTAGGTGCGATATGGCAATGCTATCTCTTAACAATGTATTTAATAATACCTGGGCAGGTGCATTATCAAGAAAAAACATTGTACCGCTTACAACGGAATTCTGGGCGGATGTAATTAGACCTGTAAAAAACAAACGAAATGATTTTCTCTTTATAGCAGAAGCTTACTGGAATCTTGAATGGGAGCTTCAACAGTTGGGATTTGATTACACGTATGATAAAAGTTTTACAGATAGACTTAAGAACGATTCGGCTGTTTCAATTAAAGAGCATCTTAACGCAGAAATGGATTATCAGGTTAGATCTCTTCGCTTCATTGAAAATCATGATGAAGAAAGAGCGTTTTCAATTCTTGGGAAGGAAAAATCTAAAGCAGCCGCAATTATTATCAGCACAATACCGGGGATGAGATTTTTTTACGACGGTCAGTTCGAAGGGAAAAAAATAAAATTGCCGGTTCAGCTCGGCAGAGAACCGGACGAACAGGTTAATAATGAACTTGTTGAGTTTTATAACAAACTTTTCTCAATTACAAAAGAAGACATTTTTAAGAAAGGTGAATGGAAATTATTAGAACCGATTACGTCCTGGGAAGGAAACTATTCCTTTAAAAACATTATTGCTTGGCATTGGACTTATCAACAGGAAAAACGGATCGTCATAGTAAATTATTCTAACGTAGTTTCAACATGCCGGTTAAAAATAGATACGCGTGGGTACCCTGAATTATTCGAGCTGAAAGATTTGTTAAACAACCAGGATTATTTGAGATCTGCCGAAGAAGTTTTTCATACCGGATTATATATAGAGCTGAAACCCTACCAGTCGCATATTTTTAGTTATTGATCCGAAGCCGGGATTTTAATTGAGGTTCTCTAATGATTTATTTCTTAGAGAACCTCTATAATTTTTCTAAAATGTAAAAGTCACACCAAATTTAATTGTTTCATAAGTTAGAGGTGTTTCAGTATTAAATGGCCAATTCATCTTTTCCTTTTTCAAACTATAGAATGCATAGTTGTATCCGTTCTTAAGAAGGAAGTTTACAATTGGTCCGGCAATTGGAGAGGCATCAATTACTTCATCAATAAATTTATCTAAAGCATTCAACCCGGCCATCTCAATAGCATAGCTGCCAATATGCTTCCAGAAAACGTAACGGGGAAAAATTACCGCAGCTTCATATCCGGCATTTAATGAAACCATCCCGAAACTAAAATTAACTCCGCCTTCTGTTAAAGTACCAAACCGGAGATTACCATCATATCTCTTAAGTATTTCAGTATCATCAATTGCATTCTGTGCCCCAATAAATGGAAGAATTGAAACAGGGTAATCTTTCATCTCGAGTTTAGACCAGGTGATTGCAGATTGTACATACGGATTGATTTTAATGTTATCGAAGTTGTAACCGTATCCATTTCTTTTACCGAAACCGAACCTGAGTAATTCAGAAGGTAATTCATCATATTTTCTTTTTTCGGATCTAAGCTTTGTAGAAAGCTGTGATAGAAATGAATATTTCTCTTCAAAGTATTGAATGCCTTCTTCATACGGTTCGTCGTGTGTAGCAAATCCAAGTTTGATTTCCAGCAGACCTACATTAGAGAGTTTACTGAATAATTTTTGGTGATCAGGATTACTCAAGCCCCAGTTAACTTCTATAAACGGATTGCCCCCTCTCCAGTGCCACCAATCGTCATCCCAATCCCATCCGCTGCTTTTTGATAGACTGAAGTTTTGTGCTTTTAATGAAAGAGAGAGGGTAATAAAAAACAAAAAAAATAAGAGTAATTTTTTATTCATTGTAGTCACTCCAAATATTTATTCTCGAATTTAGACGAAACTACATGTGAGTTGGTTACAGGATGAATTTTAAGAGCTGGAAGAATTATTGAATTTTTTTCCTGTCTTTTGATGCAGAGTGTTAAACAACGCATCCAGAAGTACGTCGTTCTGAACGGGTTTTGTTATAAATAGATCAACACCCGCATCATAAGCATTATCTTTGTCTTTCTGAAAGGCATGTGCTGATAAACCAACGATAGGCATATCGGAATGTTCGGTTGACTTTCGGATTTCCCTTGTTAGTTGAAGCCCGTCCTTTTTACCCCGTAATGAAATATCCATCAAAATTAAATCGAACTTTTGTTCATTCATTTTCTGGTAGAAAGTATCTGCAGAATCGCAAACGGCTACAGTGAAATATTTGCGAAGGAAAAACTGTAGAAATTTTTGATTTTCAAAATCGTCTTCAACAATTAACAATAAGGGCTTTTCATGTGATGTCATGATAAGCTTTCTTTAATTGACGCCACAAATATAGTTATAAATTTAAAAAGTGTAAATAATTTTTCGCTAATATTCATCCCAGCTCTTTATAGTAAGATTTTGGGGATTTTTGTTGGAAAGAGCTTCGGCCAACCGCATTGCAAGCTGACGGTTTGTTATTAAAGGAATTTTATAATCTACTGCGGTTCTACGGATTAAATAATCGTTGGTTAATTCTTCTTCCTGAAAATTCTTGGGTATGTTAATAACAAGATCAATTTTACCGGATTTCAGAATTTCTATAGAATTTGGCGACTTACCGCTAATAGGCCATTCAAGTGTTTCTACGGGAATATCATTTGCCTTCATAAATTTAGCAGTTCCCGGTGTTGCGTAAAAAATTATTCCGAGTTTAATTAACTGTCTTGCCGGTTCTAATAATTCGGACTTAGATTCAATAGTACCGGAAGAGATAAATATTGATCTGATTGGAAATCTGTAGCCCACGGCAACAAGTGCTTTAAGAAACGCATCGTCAAAATCGTCACCCAAACAAGCAACCTCTCCTGTAGATGCCATTTCAACTCCGGTTGTTGGATCCGCTCCTTCCAATCGCGTAAATGAAAACTCGGGAGCCTTAACACCAACATAATCCAGGGAGTAGATATTATCCGGAATTACTTCCACTTTCTTTCCAACAATAACCCTGGTAGCAACTTCAATAAAATTTTTCTTTAATGTTTTAGAAATAAATGGAAAACTTCTTGAAGCGCGAAGATTACATTCAATTACTTTTACTTTATTGTCTTTAGCAAGGAATTGAATATTAAACGGTCCATTGATATTGAGCGATTTTGAAATGTCCGATGAAAATTTCTTAATCTGCCTGATTGTTTCAAGATATGTTCTTTGTGCGGGCAGAACCAGAGTAGCATCGCCGGAATGGACGCCAGCGTTTTCTACATGTTCTGAAATAGCCGAGCAGATTATTTTGCCGTTTTGAGCAACCGCATCAAATTCAAGCTCCTTTGCATTTACCAGGAATTTGGAAATTACTACGGGTGATTCGGGAGATACATCCACAGCTTTTTGTAAAAACTTTGTTAATTCGATATCATCTGTTGCAATTGCCATTGCAGCTCCGCTTAATACGTAAGATGGACGAACAAGAACGGGATAACCAACTTTATTTGCAAATACAAGAGCATCCTGAAGTGTTGATAGTTTACTCCACTCCGGCTGTTCAATTCCTAATTCATCAAGCATTGCAGAAAATTTACTTCTGTCTTCCGCTTTATCAATTGATTGGGGCGAAGTCCCTAGTATTTTTATTCCAATCTTATGAAGTTTTAATGCCAGGTTGTTAGGAGTTTGACCTCCCATCGATACAATAACACCTTTTGGTTTTATCGCATCATAAATTTCCCAGATCGTTTCTGTTGTTAACTCTTCAAAAAACAGGGCATCGGACTGGTCGTAATCTGTACTAACGGTTTCAGGATTACAATTTACAATAACCGTTTTATAACCGAGCTCTCTTAATGTTTTACCGGTATTTACACAACACCAGTCAAATTCAACCGAGCTGCCAATGCGGTAAGGACCAGAGCCAATAATAACGATACTTTCTTTAAGCTTGAAATCGAAATCGTGTACCGTGCTATTGTATGTTAAGTATAGATAATTTGTTTTAGCCGGATATTCTGCAGCAAGCGTATCGATATGCTGAATGAAAGGATTGATTGAATATTTCCTTCTGAGTAGATAAACGTCGTGAGCATCCTTGCCTAACAGGTTTGCAATTTGCCGGTCAGAAAATCCATGCTGCTTGGCTTCTAATAATAATTCCTTACTGATACTTTTATGATTACCTATTTTCTTTTCGATATTAACAATATTCTGGATTTTATATAAGAACCATTTGTTAATATGCGTTAAGGAATGAACCCAATCGACCGAATAACCCTGTTTAAGTGCCTGAACAACTGCGAAGATTCTTTCTTCTGTTGGATTTTTTAGTGCTTCTTCCAACTCTTCAAATTCAACTTTTGTTCTGCTTGCAGTTAAACCATCCACACCAATATCGAGCATACGCATCGCTTTCTGGATAGCTTCTTCAAACTTTCTTCCGATAGCCATTACTTCGCCGACCGATTTCATCGAAGAGCCGAGTTTTCGTTTTACCAAACGGAATTTCTTTAAATCCCACCTTGGTACTTTAATAACAATGTAATCGAGAGCAGGTTCGAAAAATGCTTTTGTGGTTTTTGTAATTGAGTTGGGAAGTTCATGTAATCCATAACCGAGAGCAAGCTTAGCTGCAACAAATGCCAGCGGGTAACCGGTTGCTTTGGATGCGAGTGCAGAGCTTCTTGAGAGACGGGCATTTACTTCTATTACTCTATAATCTTCAGAATCAGGATCGAGTGCATATTGAATGTTACACTCACCAACAATTCCAAGATGGCGTATGGTTCTAATTGCTATTTCGCGGAGTTTATGATACTCGGTGTTTGTAAGAGTCTGACTGGGAGCAACGACAATACTTTCTCCGGTATGAATTCCCATCGGATCAATATTTTCCATATTACATACGGTTATGCAGTTATCATATTTATCACGAACAACTTCATATTCAATTTCTTTCCATCCTTCAAGATATTCTTCAACCAAAATTTGTGATGAATAAGAGAGAGCTTTAGAAGCAATTTTTTTGACTTCATTTTTATTTCTACAAATTCCTGAACCGAGCCCGCCAAGCGCATAGGCGATTCTTATAATAACAGGAAAGCCGATTTCCTCTGCATATTGAATAGCATCTTCTACTCTATTTACCGCTTTACTCTGAGGAAATTTTACATCTATTTCCGAAAGTTTATTACAGAATAATTGTCTGTCTTCAGTATTCTCTATTGCGTCTATCTGGGTGCCCAGTACCTGCACTTTATATTTTTTAAGAATTCCTTCACGGTGAAGCGCCAAACCGCAATTTAAAGCTGTTTGACCTCCGAACCCTAAAATAATTCCATCGGGCTTCTCTTTCTTGATTACACGTTCAACATAATGTGTGTTAATGGGAAGCAAGTAAACTTTATCTGCCAAATAATCGGATGTTTGAATTGTAGCAATATTGGGATTAATAAGTATTGTAAAGATTCCTTCCTCTTTTAATGCTTTTATTGCCTGAGAACCCGAATAATCAAATTCACCGGCTTCTCCAATTTTAAGAGCCGAGCTTCCAATAATTAAAACTTTTTTGTGTTTCATTTATTCCCTTATTTCAAGTCTTTTAAAAATTCATCAAATATAAATGAGGTATCAACAGGTCCGGGTGCTGCTTCCGGATGAAATTGAACACTTCTAAAAGGAAGCTTCTCATGCCTGATCCCTTCATTGGAATAATCATTTAAATTTTCGAACCAGGGCTCCCATCCGCGAGGCAGTGATTTTGTATCAACTGCAAAACTATGGTTCTGAGATGTTACATAACATTTATTGGAATCAACTTCTTTAACCGGCTGGTTCTGACTTCTGTGCCCGTATTTTAATTTATATGTTTTTGCACCCGCTGCCAATGAAAGGATTTGGTGACCCATACAAATACCAAGTATTGGAACTTGCCGCTTTAATAATTTTTGTGTTGAGGAAACTAATTGTTTATAAACAGCCGGGTTGCCCGGTCCATTAGAAATTACTACTCCGTCAAATTCTTCGCCGCTGAATTCATAATCGTATGGAACTCTTAATACTGTTACATCTCTTTGTAAAAGATTAGTAAGAATACTTTTTTTACATCCGCAATCGATTAATAATATTTTTGAACTTCCGCTTCCATATTTCTCCTTTTTTGTAATAGTTACCTGAGAAATAAGATTTTCTACATCCGGATCATAGTAATCAACTTTATCCTCGCCAATTATAATCTTACCTAACATGGTTCCGTGCTCACGTAAAATTTTTGTTAGTCTTCTTGTATCAATTCCGTAAAGCCCGGGAATGTGATGTTTCTTTAACCAGTTGGATAAACTTTGAAAAGCATTCCAGTGACTGAAAAGCTCGGATTGTTCTGATACTACCAGACCCTGAATTTGAATTCTGTTCGATTCAAAATATTCGGGAATATCATCGTTGATATTAAATTCAGGGATTCCATAATTTCCAATTAATGGATAAGTCATAACTAGAATTTGACCTTTATAGGAAGGATCGGTTAAAGTTTCCGGATAACCAACCATACCGGTATTAAAAACAACTTCGCCGGCAGTAGATGAATGATGTCCAAAAACTGTTCCTTCAAAAACACTTCCGTCCTTTAGTTTTAGTCTGGCTTTGCTCTTGAGTGCGGTTTTTTTGCTCAATTTAAAATCCTAATAGTAATTAAGAATTGGTCTGGGCAGGGGAGTGATTCCAGATAAAGAAAATTTTGAAAATTGCCCGCAAAAGGTAACAAAATTTTCCCATTGGAAAAAATATAATGATCACAGATTTTTCAATTAAATTTTTAACGCGAAATAATTGGTGTTTCATTACAACTAATACTTGTTTAATTTTGAATTGTAACAAAAAGAAAAACTATGAAAAAATTTACGATTGTTCTCTTCTTTATTGCCTCAGCAATTATACTTGGACAAAACCGCGGCATGTTGAGAGGTTTTATTGCTGATTCTACCAGCGGTGAAGCTTTACCTTATGCCAATATTTATATACCGGAAATTAATCGGGGTGCTTCTACTGATCATAGAGGATTCTTTTTAATGGCTTCACTTCCACACGATAAACCTCTTACTGTTCGGATTTCTTATATCGGGTATGAGACAAAAGAATATTTTATGTATGTAGAGCCGTATGTGGTTACAGATATAAGAGTTCTTTTAAAATCTACCGGTGTTCAGCTTCAAACAATTGAAAAGATTGGTGAAAAAGTTGCAAAGGAAAATGCTACGGATCTCAGCTTACAGAAACTTGCAATCAGGGATATCGAGAATCTTCCCAAAGGTGTAGAGTTGGATATTTTCAGGGCGCTTCAAAAATTACCGGGAGTTCAAACTGCCGGAGATGTATCTGCAAGGTTTTATGTCCGGGGCAGTTCAAGTAATCAGAA
>JAGVBL010000398.1 GCA_020059785.1 Ignavibacteriales bacterium
AAAAAAATTCTTACTTTTAATTATGACACTGGAGAAAGATATTTATCAATAGAGGGTTTGTACTGATATAATTGAAGAATTTACTCCCATTCTTAAACTCGAATGGGAGTAAATTCTATTACTGATTTTTCAGTTCATTCAGTTTTTCATTTATTAACTTCCACGCAAACTCAACATGCCTCTCTTCCATTCGCAATCCGGAGATAACCAATCTTATAGTAAACTTTCCTTTTAGTTTTGTGTGAACCAAAAATATTTTTCCTGTTTCATTAATTACATTCAGTAATTTTTCATTCAGAACATTTAATTGATCTTCTTTCAGGTTGTTGTTAGGATTAGCACGAAAACAAATTGTACCGAAATAGACAGGAGCTAACCTTTCAAAGTTTGGATTTTCATCTATCCACCCGGCAAATAGTTTTGCTAATCTTAAGTGTTCGCGTAGTCTCTGTTGTAATCCTTCCACTCCAAAGTATCGTAGAACAAACCAGAATTTAATAGAACGGAATCTTCTGCCGAGCTGAATTCCATAATCCATGTAGTTGATTACTGATTCCTCTGTTGTCTTAAGATATTCCGGAACAAGACTGAAAGCTCTCTTCATAACATCAGGTTTAGATGTATAGAGTATACTGAAGTCCACAGGAACAAAGAGCCATTTATGAGGATTTATTACTAAAGAATCTGCTTTTTCCATTCCCTTAAAAAAATTTTTCATTTCCGGGAGCATTGCAGTTACTCCGGCATAAGCACTGTCAACATGCAGCCATATCTTTTCTATTGCACAAATATTCGCAATCGCATCAACAGGATCTATAGCTGTTGAAGAAGTTGTTCCAATAGTTGCAACTACACAAAACGGATGATAACCATTTAACCTGTCTTCTTTAATTGCCTCTTCTAATTTATCGGGAAGCATCGCAAAGTTTTCATCGGTTGCAATTTTTCTAATACCGTTTAGCCCGATACCAAGTGTTAATGCTGCTTTTTCAATGGATGAGTGCGTCTGTTCCGTACAATACAAAATCATTTTGGGTAAGCCGGTCATTCCATTTGTGCGGACATCCAGACCCGTGTATTCACGCGCTGCGGCTATTGCATGCATTGTACTTACAGAAGCTGTATCGTAAACAACACCAAAATAATTTGAAGGTAATCCAATAATCTCGCGGAACCAGTTGAGAACAGTTTCTTCAAGTTCAGTTCCGGATGGATTCGATTTCCAAACCATTCCATTTGCATTGAATGCTGCTGAAAGCAACTCACCCAATATTCCAGGTCCGCTCGATGTTGAATTGAAATATGCCATAAAGTTCGGATGATTCCAGTGAGTTACACCGGGTAAAATAATTTTATTCAGGTCATCTATCATTCTATCAAAATTTTCTCCGTTCGATGGAGCTTTACCGGGTAATTGGGATTTTACTTCGCCTGGTTTTATTTGCGCAAGCACGGGATACTTTTCGATGTTATCAAGATAATCGGCAACCCAATCGATTAATTGATAACCATATTCTTTAAATTCTTCAGAAGTCATATCCAATGAATTCTTGCTCTTGATCTTGCTCATGATCTTACTCTCTAAAAATTAATTTTATCTAACCACTCACAGACAATTTTAGTCAGTTTAATTCTGCTATCGGAGAATGAATGACCGGTTTCTAAAATATGTTCCTGGTAATTTTCAGCGCCAGCCATTTTCAATGCACCGACCATTGGTTTATGATGAATATCAATCGGTGCTATCGTATCATGTTTAGCAGCTACTATCAGCCAGTTTTTACTCTTCAGCGTATCAAGATGATTTAGCAGATTCCATTCTTTTTTATTAGTGACCATCTCGTTTAATAGTGTTTCTGCCGAATCACAATGAACAAACTCCATTGCCGGCTGCATCGTATCGGCACTAAACTTAATCAGCTCGTTATTTCCTTCAATGAATTCACCGAAAAGTCCGGAATTAAAACCGGCAATCGAAGCAATATTTTTTATTTGATCATATTTAATTGAATTATACACCGCTGCAAATCCGCCCATGCTATGACCGATTAAAATAATTTTACTGGTATCAACTTTGTATTTTTCTTCAGCTGTGTTACTTTTTAAAAATTGAATTGAATTATCAGTATCTTCAACAAGGTTTGTCCAGAGGTATTCCCCTTCGCTCCCCCAGCATCCGCGGTAATGAAAAACCATAACATTAAAACCGATTCTTCTAACTGCATGGGCAATATCAAAATTTACTTCGTTACCGGGGAAACCATGAAGCATAAGTATCGTAGGGTGAAGCCCCTCACCGGATGCAAAGAAAAATGTTCCGAGTAATCTGCATCCATTACTTGAAAATGAAACGGGCGTCATTGATGCCGGAAATTTGGGGTCATTAGGTGCGTCTTGTGTTACCGGATCGAAATTCATTTCAACTCTTCTAAATATTTGAATCAAAAATAAGAATAAAACCTGTTAACAGTTAGCTTTCTACTTTATTTTCTATTCGCATCTTCATTTCTTATCTTTGCTCATTATTTTTCAATAATTCTGAGATATATGCGATTTACTAAAAATTTTATCCCGACTCTTAAAGAAATTCCGGCAGATGCCGTTATACCAAGTCATGTTTTAATGATCCGTTCCGGTATGGTAAGAATGCTATCCGCTGGAATTTATTCCTTTCTACCTCTTGGATATAAAATTGTAAGAAAAATTTCTGATATTATCCGCGAAGAGATGAATGCAATAGGCGGACAGGAATTTCACTTTCCGGGATTAAATCCGAAAGAGATCTGGGATGCTACCGGAAGAGTTGAAGCTTTTGGAGATATTCTATTCCACATTAAAAACCGTGAATACGTTCTTGCACCTACACATGAAGAGATTGTTGCATTCCATGCCAAAGGTGCGGTTACATCTTATAAAGAGTTACCACAAATCTGGTATCAGATACAGACTAAATTCCGTAATGAACCGAGACCGAGAAGCGGAGTTATACGGGGACGGCAATTTTTAATGAAGGACGCTTACACACTCGATAAAGATTTTGAAGGTCTTGATGTTGGCTACGCTAAACATGACATGGCTTATAGAAAAATTTTTGATAGATGCAGACTTAAATACTTTGTTGTTGGAGCTTCATCCGGTGCAATGGGCGGAAGCAAATCAGAAGAGTTTATGGTTAAGAGCGATGCCGGTGAAGATACAATAGCTTATTGCGAAAAGTGCGGTTACGCTGCAAATGTAGAAGTTGCTCAATCAGTTGCAAAATCTGCAACACGGCATTCGGAAAGTAAATCGTATTATGAGATTTCGACACCTAATGTAAAATCAATTGATGAGCTTTGCGCATTCTTGAAAATTGATGAACATGAGACTGCTAAATCGAGAATCTATATTCATTATGGTAAACCGGTTCTTGTACTTATGCTTGGCAACGATGAAGTTAACGAGACAAAACTTGGTTCACTGCTTGGCGGCAATGTTCGTCCTGCACATCCCGAAGAACTAAAAGAAATCTCCGGTGCCGACGCCGGTTCAATCGGTCCGATCGGATTTAAGAACAGAATTATTGCCGATAAACTTTTAAAAGAAGGCAATAATCTTTACAGCGGGGCCAACAAAAACGATTATCACATAGGCGGAATAGATCTAAAACGCGATGTACCGAACATTGAATATGCAGACCTTCGCACGGTTGAAAACGGTGAATCGTGTGTTCGCTGCAGTTCTACTCTGGAAGTGTTCAAGGCAATTGAATTAGGACATATATTTAAGCTTGGTACAAAATATTCCGAAGCGCTTGGTGTTAATTACCTTGATGAAAATGGAAAAGAACATCCAATTGTAATGGGAAGTTACGGAATAGGTGTTGAGAGAATTTTTGCGTGTTACATCGAGCAGAATTACGACGATAAAGGAATAATCTGGAAGAAACCTCTTGCTCCGTTCGATATTCATCTTATCGGACTAAATATGAAAAACGGATTGGTCGCTGATACTTCAAATAAACTTTATGATGATTTACAAAAGGAAGGGTTTGAGGTTCTATACGATGACAGAAATGATGTTAGTGCCGGAGTTAAATTTAACGATGCCGATCTGCTTGGAATGCCGGTTCAGGTTATTGTTGGTGAGAAGAATTTGAAAGACGGAAAAGTTGAATTGAAACTACGTGTAACAAATGAAAAAAGTATTTTAGAACTCTCCGGATTAATAAAAAAACTAAAAGAACAAAACTAAGATTCAGCGCAAAGAACTAAGAAAATTTTCGTGGCAGCTTTTAAACATTTCGTGTTAGTCTTTTATGACATCAAAACTCTTTATAGTATCAACACCAATCGGTAATTACAACGATATTACTCTCCGTGCTATTAATATTCTCAAAGAAGTCGATTTTATTATCTGCGAAGAATTTAAAGAAGCACGCCGGTTACTTTCACATTTCAAAATTGATAAAGAATTATTCTCGCTGAATGAACACAACGAAGTAGAAGCAAGTGAAGAAATTCTAAGAAAGATTAAAGAAAATAAATCCGCAGCTTTAATATCCGATTGCGGGACACCCCTTTTCTCGGATCCGGGGACAAAACTTGTACAGATGTGTATTGCAAACGGCATTGAAGTAATACCTATTCCCGGAACAAGTTCAATTATGGCTGCACTTGTCGGTTCCGGATTTTCACTCGATCGGTTTTATTACGCCGGTTGGCTCTCTCCAAAATCAGATATTCGCAAAAAAGAATTACTCAGATTAAAAAGTATTAAAGAAATTATTGTGTTGATGGAAACACCTTACCGGCTTAAGGCAATTTTAACGGACATTGTTAAAATATTCGGAAGTAATACCCGATTAGTAGTTGGATTCGATCTGACATTACCGACAGAAAAATTTTTACGCGGCACATCTGCAGATATTCTAAAAATTGTTGAAACAAAAAATCTTAAAGGCGAGTTTGTTATTATTATAGATAACACATAAGGATACTTCGAATGAAGCGCAACATGTTCAGCTGGCTGGAAGAATTAAAATCCACTTCCAGTAAAAAACCGTTACCGGTACTTTCATTTCCGGCTATTCAACTTATCAATGTTACCGTCAACGACATTGTAAAGAATGGTGAAATCCAGGCTATGTGTATGAAAGCAATTTCAGAGAGATATAATACGGCTGCTTCTGTCAGTAACATGGATCTTTCAGTTGAAGCAGAAGCATTCGGTTCGCATATATTGTTTTCGGATGATGAAGTACCTACTGTAACAGGTTCGCTGGTAAATACAGAAGATGATGTTGATGCTCTCCAAATTCCAAAAATTGGAACAGCACGTACAGGTGAATACATTAAAGCAATTGAGTTGGCTTCGAAGGAAATTGCGGACCGACCTGTAATTGCAGGTGTTATTGGTCCGTTCTCGCTTAGCGGTCGGCTTGCAGAGATTACAGAATTTATGATGAAAACCATAACCGAACCGGAAACAGCTCATAAAATATTATCGAAAGCTGCCAGTTTTTTAACCGATTACATTCTTGCATTCAAAGAAGCCGGTGCCAATGGAGTAATTATGGCCGAACCTGCTGCCGGTTTATTATCCCCTGAATTATGTGCAGAGTTTTCGAGTAATTACATAAAACAAATTATACAAAAAGTTGAAGACGAAAACTTTATAGTTATTTATCATAATTGCGGGAACACAGTTCCGCTTATAAACGAAATTTTGTCAACCGGGGCAAGAGCAATTCATCTTGGTAACGCAATTAATCTGGCGGGTGTAATTGAAAAATATCCTTTAGAAAAAATTATACTCGGTAATTTAGATCCGTCCGGAGTATTCTTAAATGGGAACCCAGAATCTGTTTCACACTCAACAAGAAAATTATTAGACACGCTTTGCAAATACCCCAACTGGGTTATCTCCTCCGGATGTGATATTCCACCAATGACACCAATAGAAAACAGCGATAGTTTCTTTGAAACAGTTAGTGAATTTTATAAATGAAATTAAGATAAAAATGCCGCCAGCAAAATTCAGAATTCCAACAACATATTTATTCCTCCCTCTTTTTTTATTCATAAATTTTCTCCATAATGCTCAACCTAAGAATGAGGGAACACTTCGAAAACCGGAATTAGTAGAGTTAATAAAACTGGATTCCACTTTTCATCTTGATATTAGATATGCAACGGAAAATAATTTTATCGGCAAACCCGTCTATTCACAAGCAAGAGCTTTTCTTCAAAAACCCGCAGCCGAAGCTTTGGTAAGAGTGAATCGAAAATTAAAAGAGCATGGATTTGGTTTAATTGGCAGCTATATTCCATAATCGATATAAAGTTTGAAGAGTTATAACAAGATATGTTTCTGATGACACTACAAAAAAAATAATTTTATATTTATAACTTACCAGGACGTCGAGGACCACTCCTCGACGAGACTATTAAATAAATGGGTTTAAGAAGAAGAAATAATTTAACTGAAGAATTATTCTTTTTTGTTACCACAACTATAAAAAATTTTATCAAGGTTTTTACAGAAGACGTGTATTGTGAAGCGTTGATAAATAATATAAAGTACTATCAAAAAAGATATTCCTTTGATATTATTGCTTATGTAATTATGCCAACACATTTTCATTGGGTTATTAAAGTGGTCCCATCTAAAGGGACAATCTCCGATATTATGAGAGATATTAAAAAGTATAGTGCTTGGGATATCTTAGAAAAACTTGAAGGAGAAAAATCCCCGCTATTACAAAACTTCATTAATATTGAACTTCCAAAACAAAAACGACAACTATGGATGCACCGGTTCGATGATAAAGTAATAAAAAACCAAAAAATGCTTTGGTCTTCTATAAGATATATTCATAATAATCCTGTCAACGCTGGCTTGGTTGATAAACCTGAATCTTATAAATATTCCAGTGCTAGAAATTATCTTCTTAATGATAATACTATTTTATATGTTGAAAAAAGTTGGGCAGGAACATTAATAATGTAATTTTGTCAAGGAATGGTACTTGACACCAATTGATAGTTTTAACAAGAGAAGTTTCTGATGAAACTGAAAAAAATTATTATATTATTTTTTATCTCTATAATCTCAACATTCTCCCAGCAAAATAAGATTCCAGTATTTAAATCAGGAACCGACGGTTATAATACATTTAGAATACCAGCAATAATAAATTTACTTAATGGCGATTTACTTGCCTTCTGCGAAGGAAGATTAAAAGGATCAGCTGATTTTGGTGACATCAACATTGCAATGAAACGAAGTACCTCCGCAATTTCTTGAAATGCAATCCCATATCGAACCGGCAGACAAACCGTTACTTACTACCGAGGATATTGTAAGTTATACATGGGCGAATCATCAAATCCGTTTAACTGAAAAAGAAAAAAGCATCCTCGATACATTAAAGGTTTCTGTTTACGGTAGGTCGTTTGTAGTATGTGTTAATAAAGTTGTGAAATATCACGGCGCATTCTGGACGTGGATTTCTTCTGTATCATTTACGGGACCAACAATTATTTTATCCAAGCCAACAGAAAACATTATTAGAATTACCCGAAATTATCCACCTGATCTTGTAAATACGCAGCCGGATGTAAGAGAGAATGAAGATGTTAAAAAAGCACTACAATCTGCCGGCAAACTGTTATAAATTAATTTTATCCGGCTGGTAATTTCTGGTTAATTCGGCTTGATAATAATGGTCATAATTAATTTCACGTTTACTTCTCTTGAATTCCAGCATGAATTTTAATAATCTTGCAATAGAACTATCTGATTACTATTCAGGTTATATATATAAATAAAGGAGTAAACCATGTTAATTGTTCAGGACGTAGATTTAACACCTAATCCGCAAGCATTAAAATTTATTCTGAATGAAAAACTTTTGAATAGAGAAACTCGTCATTTTAATAAAAAGGAAGAAGCTCAAAAAGATCCTCTTGCAAAGGGTATTTTCGAGATTGAAGGTGTTGTGTCGGTCTTTTATATGGATAAATTCATAACAATTGAAAAAGATCCTAAGGTGCAGTGGGGACAAATTCAGAGACCGTTTGTTGAGTTTATAAAGAACTTTGAAAAAGTTTTAATTCCACCGGAACAGGAAATTGTTGTTACCCGGGAAGAAGAAACAGAATTGCTAAAGAAAATAAATGAGATTCTCGATCAGCGTGTTCGCCCGGCTCTTGCTGGCGACGGAGGTGGATTGGAAGTAACAGGACTAAACGGCTTAACACTTAAAATTCGTTACCAGGGTGCTTGCGGCAGCTGCCCAAGTTCAATAAGAGGAACGCTCGTTGCAATCGAAAATCTTTTAAGAAGAGAGATTAATCCTTCTATAGAAGTTGTGCCGGATTAACAGCTTCCAACAAATAAAATGTGTTAGTTAACTGCTTCTTTACGAAGCAGTTTTCATTTTAAACAAACAGGAGTAATATATGCGATATAAATTATTTCTTTTTGCTCTTCTATTTAGTTCAACTATTTCTTTTACACAAATCAATCCACCGGATCAAAGCTATGTTCTCAGATTCGATGGTAATTCTATCTCTAGAGCACCGCTTTCTACCCAACTCAATTTGAATAATTCATTTACAATGGAAGCGTGGGTTTATGTCGAATCTTATTCTCCATATGCCGTGATAATAGGTAAGCCACACAATCCGCGAAGTCAGGATCCATATATGAGTTATGTTATTGAAATTGGAGATCAAGGGCAATTTGAATTTGTTCAATCAACCGGTCAATCCGGTACATACCGAACTGCCACAGCAACTTCAAAAGTTGAGCTAAACAAGTGGACTCACATTGCAGCAGTTCTTTCTAATGGGATAATGAAATTATATATTAATGGAAGCGAAGCTGCATCCAGTATAAGCCCGGGAACTCCAAATAACACAACAGTTCAGTTTGCTGTTGGAGCTGGGGCAGATATAAATGGAAATATTTCAGCAGGTGGTTTTAGTGGTGCTATTATACAAGCTAGGGTTTGGAATTACGGATTGACTGAAAATGAAATAAAAAATAATATTTCAAAATTATTAAACGGCAACGAAAATGGATTAATTGCTTATTGGCCGTTAGATGACGGGAGCGGTGACAATCCTCGTAATTTGACTGTTTCTAACCTTAATCTGGTTAATGGAACTCCGTCCGGTTCTGGAAAACCAAAATGGATTAAAAAAGGAATTCTGGATAGTCTGAATATTTTCTTTAAACCAACAGATTTAAATACTCCCTCTTTTATTCAATTATTGTCAGAATTAATTCCATTTGATTACGATCAGGATGGTGACACTGATTTAATTATTTTAGAAATAGCCTATCCTCCAACGGTACCGGCTACACAAAAACCAATAGTTGTAATGAGAAATGATGGTAAGGGAAATTTTACAAGTATTAACGAACCCTGGGTAAGCAATATAAAATTTGTACATCCGCGTCATTGGGCTATTGGCGATTTCGATAAAGATGGTAGAAAAGACATTGTAATTGTGGACCATGGGACAGATGTCAATCCGTTTCCAGGCGATCAGAGTAGATTTCTTCGTTCAATGAATTCAGGTATTCTTGTAGAGGAAACAAATTCACGATTACCAATTGTAAATGCTTTTACTCATAACGTTGCATCGGCCGATATAGATAATGATGGAGATGTCGACATCTATATGTGTAATATTCAGGGAGGGGGTGTTCCAAGTCCTAGGATCTATATTAATAATGGCAGTGGCGTATTTTCAGAAAATCAATCTCGTCTTCCTTCAGTTATTACATCATTTCAAAAAAAATATATGTCAAGTGCATTTGTCGATATAGATAATGATGGTGATTTTGATCTAATTCTTGGAGGTCATGATGGATATGGTCCCAATGAATTATTCCCGAAAGATGCTATTTTGTTAAACGATGGTACCGGAAATTTTACTTTTGCACCTGAATCAGTTTTGCCAGACCGAATGTTCGGAGCTGGAGGAGGTACTGTTGCAATTACTCCAGTGGACTTTAATAATGACGGATGGGTTGATCTGATGATGTCTACTCTTCTTGAATATAAACAGGGGGGAATTCAAATTTTAGCCAATAACAGAAACGGTACCTTCAGAGATGAATCGGCGGGTATTATTCAATCCTGGCCTATTTCTCAAAATTATGGTAACTCCTGGATAAAATGGAATTATGTGGTCGATTTCAATAACGATGGGAAACTCGATTTTATTTCAGTTGGGCAAAATGATTCACCAATAAAGATATTTTTAAATCGTGGCAATTTCAAATTTCAGGAAATTACCGACTATGTAAGCCTACATAGTGATATTAATAATTGCGTTGCTGACGATTTTGATGGTGATGGAAGAATAGACATTATTGGTTTCAAACCAAATGGTAATGGTGTGTTTTTGAAAAACATAAAAGACTTTACAGTTATAACTGGTGTAAATGAATCCTATTCCTCATTGCCTGGTAAATTTTATTTATCCGAACCATATCCCAATCCATTCAATCCAGAAACAACAATTG
>JAGVBL010000403.1 GCA_020059785.1 Ignavibacteriales bacterium
CAAAAAATTGAAATCCGGATAACCGGGTTGTAAAACTTAATAAGGGAATGGAAAACCAATTTATAAAAAGCCATCATCTAAATAACTTGTAAATTCTGCTAAACTGTTTATTTTGCTATCAGAAAAAATTATCTCTAACCCTAAATGAATAATGGCTTCCATTTAAAGAGTATTCCAAGAAACAGAATAGCAACATTCGATATTCTCTCCTTAGGAATACTTAAACATCACATAAGCGCACTTCTTGAATTTGATGTTACTGAAAGCAGAAAAAGACTCAAAGAGCTCAGAAGAAATGGAACAAACATTTCTTTTAATGCATGGCTGGTAAAGGTTATAGCCGCTGTTCTTCAGATGCATCCCGAAGCTGCCGCCTATCTCTTCAACAAAAAGAAACTTATTCTATTCAACAATATTAATATTTCCTTTCTGGTCGAAAAAAATATTAATGGGAATTTTGTTCCAATTCCTGTTGTCCTGGAAAAAGCAAATATTAAAAGTGCTCTGGAATTATCAAAGGAAATTGAAGATTCAAAAAACATACAATTGTCTGCCGAAGAGATTGTATTAAAAAAAAGAGCGACATTACCGGAGAGAATGTATTACTATCTACCGGGATTTATAAGAAGAGCTATCTGGAAAATAATGCTTAACAAACCGAAATTCGTTTATAAAAAAATGGGGAATGCTTCTATTACTTCAATAGGGATGATAGGAAAAATTAACGGCTGGTTTATACACAAATCCGTACACCCGATTTCGTTCGGAATAGGATCGATAATTAAAAAACCGGTTGTTATTGAAAATGAAATTAAGATTAGAGAAATATTAAATATGACAATCCTTGTAGATCACGATGTAATCGATGGCGCACCGATGGTCAGATTATTAAATGATCTTACAAAGTATATTGAGTCCGGCGAATTTATTGAAACGACCTGATCTCATTCTAAATTGAGAGATCAGCCAAATTTATTTTGCCATATTTAAAAATAATTAGATTGCTGATAAAACATAATCGTGAATTCAAAACGCATAAGAGTATTACAGGATGGAATTAGCAAATCCGGTCCGGTAATTTACTGGATGCAGCGGGATCAGCGTGCGCATGATAACTGGGCGTTACTTTTGCTTAGCAACAAGCAATAGAACTAAATGAACCGCTAATTGTTGTTTTTAATCTTGTTCAGGATTTCCTTGAAGCTACAATCCGTCAATACGGTTATATGATTAAAGGATTGCATGAAGTTGAATCAGAACTCAGCAAGCATAACATTCCCTTTGTAATTACTACCGGTGATGCCGGCGACGAGATCCCAAAATTTGTAGATTCGATTAATGCGTCTTTGCTTGTTACAGATTTCAATCCTCTAAAAATTGTTAGAAGTTGGAAGAAATCTGTGGCGGAAAAAATTTCAATTCCATTTCATGAGGTTGATGCTCATAACATTGTTCCATGTCATTCCGCATCAGACAAACAGGAATTTGCAGCATATACAATCCGTCCTAAAATCCTAAAATTACTTCCAGAGTTTTTAGATGAATTCCCCATTCTGCAGAAAATGAAAACCACAGTTTCTGTAAATAAAACTTAATGGGATCAGGTCTATAAGTCACTAAAGATCAATTATGATGTTAACGAAGTTGATTGGTTAATTCCGGGTGAAAGTGCGGCTCATAAAGTTCTTCAACAATTTATAACGCATAAATTAGAGCGCTATAGCTCGGATAGAAATTCACCTACAGAGGATGCTCAATCGTACTTATCACCTTACTTTCACTTCGGACAAATCTCTCCTCAGCGCGTTGCACTTGCTGTTCAGCCGATTACCGAACATGTTGAATCCCACAAAGCATTTTTAGAGGAGATGATCATTCGCCGAGAACTATCCGATAATTTCTGCTACTTTAATAAGAACTACGATTCATTCGAAGGTTTTCATCCATGGGCACAGGAGTCGTTAAATCTTCACAGAAAAGATAAGCGGGATTACATCTACACATTGGATGAGTTTGAACACGCCAGGACGCATGATGATCTGTGGAATGCGGCACAATTGGAAATGGTTAACAAAGGTAAGATGCACGGTTATATGAGGATGTATTGGGCTAAAAAAATTCTCGAATGGACTAAATCACCCGAAGACGCGATGCGGACAGCGATTTATCTTAACGACAAATACGAACTTGACGGGCGGGATCCGAACGGCTACACGGGAATTTCATGGTCAATCGGTGGGGTGCATGATCGCCCCTGGTTTGAACGACCTGTCTATGGCAAAATACGTTATATGAATTACAATGGGTGTGCTAAAAAATTTGACGTGAAGAAATATGTAGACGCTTACTTAATTCTTAAAAAACCCTCTCGCTAAGAGAGGGTTTGTAAAATACAGATTATTTCTTTTTTACATTCTCTAATTCCTTCTTGAAATCATCATAGGATTTTTTCCCTTCAAGGAATGAAGTTTTCTTTCCATTCTTATCATAAATGAACGTAGCAGGTAAAGCACCGTTCCAATCTTTCTCAAGAGCATTTATTAATTCTTCATCACCTTCAAATCCGTTTACGTAAGAAACAAATTTTGCTTTTTGAGATTTTAAAAACGGAATTATTTTAGACTCAACTTCTTCAGGGAAATCTACACTGATTCCAATAAAATCAACATCCTTATATTCCTCTGCTAATTTATTTATTGCCGGGAATTCCTCTCTGCAAGGAACACACCATGTTGCCCAGAGATTAAGAAATAGCGGTTTGCCTTTTCTCTCTTTTATTATCTTTGCAAGCAACTCTTTGTTTATTGTATCAACAACTATTTTTTCATCCTGTTTTGGTTTCTCATCTGCTAAGAGAGTTAATTGCAATATGACAAAGAATGATAAAGCGAGGAATATTTTTTTCATTTTTAGCTTACCCTTTTAATTGTACAACCGAATGCTTTTGTTTTTGTATTCGAAACTGATTTTCCGCCAAGAATTTCATCAAGAGCTGTGCGGAGATCTTTCGATTTTACATCACTCTGCTTTCTTGAATCATCAATTCTGCCATGATATAAAATTTCGAAATTACTATTCAAAACATAAACTTCCGGAGTAACAGATGCAGCAAATTTATCGGCAATAATATTTTTATCATCTTTTAAGATTGGGAACTGAAGGTTATTCTCTTTTGCATGCTGTTTAATTTCTTCAACACTCTCCTGCTTATTAGAGTTGATACCTACGAAGGCAATTCCTTTGTCTTTGTAATCATTATAAACTTCTGCCATTCTGGAATTATAGTCGTTGGAAATGGGGCATTGAGTTGCAACAAAAATTATTACAATTGCTTTTGAATCTTTGAAATCGCTAAGCTGATGTTCCTTACCATTGTAATCCTTCAGCTTGAAATTTTCTACTTTAGTAACATCACCTGCGTATAAAAGTGATGAGACAAGTAAGAGGACAGAAACAAATAATCTATTCAGTTTTTTCATTTATTTTCTCCTGATTTGTTATTTATTGAGTGGCAAAGATATTTATCAAATATCTATTTTGTCAAACAGATTCGACAGGATAAAGTTCCAAAAAATTATGACTAAATTCTACCTGTAAGTTGCTTTTGAACCAACTGGAACATGAAATCGTTTTCATAATTAATTATTATCAACCATATATAGGAAGAGGCCGAAATGAAAAATAAATTATCATTAATCATCATTTCTCTTTTTCTAATATCCGGGTGCAATTCTTCAAACGCACAATTACAATTAATACCCGCATTCCCAAATCTAAGTTTTGAACAACCGGTGGATATACAACATTCCGGCGATGGCTCAAACCGCTTATTTGTTGTATCACAACCGGGTATTATTTATGTATTCGAGAATGATAATAACACAACTATAAAAAAAGTATTCCTTGATATTAGGGATAAAGTTTTATTCGGCGGTGAACAGGGATTACTCGGTCTTGCTTTTCATCCTGATTATAAAACCAACGGTTACTTTTATATAAACTACACAACAAGTAACCCACGGAGAAGTATTGTTTCAAGGTTTAAAGTAAGTAATAACGACCCCAATGTTGCAGATAGAAATAGTGAATTAGTTTTACTGACAGTTGATCAACCTTATTCAAATCATAACGGCGGACAAACATCATTTGGTCCGGACGGCTACCTTTATATTTCGTTTGGTGACGGCGGCTCCGGAGGCGACCCTCAAAACTATGCACAGAACCTGAGATCATTATTAGGTAAAATTCTACGCATTGATGTAAATAAAACTTTCGGAAATTTGAATTACAGTATCCCCGATGATAACCCTTACAAAGGAAATACAAATGGATTGCGAGAAGAAATTTATGCCTGGGGATTAAGAAACGTCTGGCGCTTCAGTTTCGATAACTCTACCAATAAATTATGGGCTGCCGATGTTGGACAAAATGCATGGGAAGAAATCAACATAATTGAAAATGGCAAAAACTATGGCTGGCGGATTATGGAGGGGAAACATTGCTTCAATCCGCCGAGTAATTGTAATACCACGAATTTAACAATGCCAATCTGGGAATACGGGCACGACAGTCAGGGTGGTTATTCTGTAACCGGGGGATTTGTTTACCGTGGTCCATCGGCTTCAGAGTTATCCGGTAAATATATTTATGGTGATTTTGTTTCCGGCAACATCTGGGCATTAGAGCTAAAGGGTGATAACGCAAATAATCAACTTTTATTCTCTACCAATCATAGTATTTCAACTTTCGGAATAGATGAGAACAACGAATTATATTTTGCAAACTATAATACGGGTAAGCTATATAAATTTAGAGGAACAACAACTAAAGTGGGCAGTAATTATTTGCCCGGAGAATATCGACTCTTTCAAAATTTCCCAAATCCTTTTAATCCAACAACTAACATCAGTTTTTCAATTCCCCGGGAAAGTTTTGTATCTCTAAAGATTTATGACTCACTGGGTAAAGAGGCGGCAAATCTGGTTAATGAATTAATGTCTGCCGGTTATTATAATGTAGAATTCAATAGCGAAGGTAAAAATTTAGCAAGCGGAATTTACTTTTATACACTTATTGTTACCGGATTAACAGGTTTGGCAAATAGTTTTACACAAACCAAAAAGTTTGTTCTGATGAAATAACTTAATTAACGAATAGATAAACAGCACCGCTATTTTCTCCGTTATTTATTTCTGAATAAAAGGTTTCGTCCATTCGAACTTCATATGTTTTGGGATCGAGATACCGTGCAATTATCTCGAGACTATCATCTTCAAAAATTCTCAGCTTAACATAATTTAATACATATCCATAACGCGGGTGGTAGATAAGAACAGTTTCGGAAACCGAGATAAATGCTCTATCGTTTCTAACCGTACCTTTTGCAAAATATTCAAATGTGCGGAATTCCATACCGCCTATAGGATCAGGTGCTTTTTCTTCTTTGCCATCAATAACTAATTTAGCAAGCGAATAATGAGTTACTGCTTTTACGGCTTTTCCAGATTTCAAATTTGTTAGAAGGCTTGCAAAATCTTTTAATTGTTCCGGTTGCGCAAAGCAAATAGCCGGAATTATAATATAAAGAGGAACATTTTTTTCATTTTACACACTCAAAGAAAATTTCACTATTCAAAACATAATAATTACCTTTCACAGGTAAAATAAATAATACTGACAGAATTTAATGAACACTTTTAAATATTCATTTTTTGCAAAATTGATTTATAGATACGGCAACATAATTGCAACACTATTCCTTTCTGTTCACCTTATAACATCAATCGTAATGATGTTCGAGAAATGGTATTTTGTTTTTTTTGCACTCGTAAACGGATTTTTTATTTTCATTATTAACAAATACTTTTTGAAGACCTATAGATTATTCCCTTTCAAAATAACGGCAGATAACGAAAAAATGATCTGTCAAAATTTTCTTTTCAGCAGAAAAGAGATTACAATCAATCATTCTGATATCGAAAATATAACGGGAGGGATTTTCAGCGGATTTCCTACAAGACCGATTTATATTTATGATGGCAAACAGAAAATTAAGATTGGATTTTATTCACATGTTGGAAAATTTCAGAACTTACTTACATTGATATTAAAAAATATTCCGCAGCCATTATATAATAATCTGCTGGAAAGTATGAAGGACATGAGAATAGAGAAAAAAAAATAAGCCCACCGGAAACGATGGGCTGTTATATAACAACTTATGCTTTGTAAACTAAGATAGCGTCCTTTGCTTGTTTAGCTATTCTGAATTTTACAACCTTCTTAGCTGGAATGGTAATAGTTTCACCGGTTTTAGGATTTCTGCCCTGACGTGCTTTTCTGTCGACCAAAACTAATTTTCCTAATCCAGGAAGAACGAATGACTTTTTAGCTTCTTTGTAAGCGAGTTTAACTAATTCGCCCATGAATTCACCGGCAACTTTTTTGCTAACACCGGTCTTTGATGCAAGATGAGCTAGAATTTGGCTTTTTGTCATTGCCATGATGTAACCCCTTTATTTATTGGATGTAAATTCAGACGAAATTTAGCACTTTTTTATTTCAAAACAAACAGTTTTTGTCTTTTTTGTTTATCAATTGACTTACATTACAATGTCCATATTAAGCAATATTTATACGGTTAGGATGAGTATCTCTTTTTTAATCTTTTATCAATCAGGAATTAAAACTATTTTAGCAAAAAAATTTTCCGGCTCTTAATGAAAAAACTTTTTTGTTCAATAATATTATTCGTTTCGTTTCTCAATTTGTTTTCGCAGCAAGAACAATCGAAGAAAAAATTATTAAGCGGAGATGCAAACGATACCACTAAAACAAAAATTCTTTCAACAGAAGTTGATTCAACTAAACCGGTAATAAAAGAAAAACTTATTCCACTGTTGCCGATAAAAACACTTTCTAATTCCGGAAATATTTTAAGCAGCGATATTTTGCAAAAATTAGATACCAGATATACGGGTAATTACTTTTCATATATCCCGTTTGGATTTGTGAGAGATTTAGGATCAATCGGTCAACCAAATGATGTAGTGATATACGGAAATGGTTTTAAAAATTCCTCCTTCTTAATGAACGGTGTTAATATAAACAACCGGCTTACTAACTCTCTTGATCTCAATCTTTTTCAATCGGAGAGTATTGATTCGATAGAAATAATTCCTCTTGCACAGGGATTTTTATATAACGAAATGAATAATCCCGTTTCGGTAAATTTTATTTCAAGAGATTTTGTAACATCAAAGCCATATACACGGATTAGATTTTATCAGGCTCCAAACGAGGAAGGTTTTTTTGACGGAATTTTTAGTTCTAATATCAGCCGTAGATTAAGCGTTTATACAGAGTTGACTCATCAAAGTACTGATCCTCGCTTTAAAAATTCTGACTACGGAATGTGGGCAGGATCTGTCCGCTTGAGATACCTCATCAACAATGATTATAATGTAATTGGCAGTTATAGTTATTATCAGAGCAATGTGGGCTTAAACGGTGGAGTTGATGTTGACAGCATAAGACGAACTACATCATCTTCTCAGGAAGAAGAGATTCTTTTCAGTACAATTCAGGCACCGGTTAATTATCCCGATCGGTATCAAAAAGTCTCGGGCAATAACCTGAATATAAAGCTGCTGGCAAACCTGATAGGCAGTTCACCGACCGACCTTACCATTTATTATCAGTCATCGCTTAGTGAATTCAGACAAAATGAGTTTACAAGTTTAAAACGAGATACATGGCGATGGGACTGGCCATGGAGATATGACAAAATAACAAACGATAATAAGTTTAATACTTACGGGGCTAAACTCTCTCAAAAATTTGGAACTGACTTATTTAATATTTACTCAGAAGCACTTTATGAAAGCACTTTACTTAATACTCCTTTGATAAAGAGGAATGATAGAGTAGATATTTTTTCTGTACTAGCAAAGGCAAGTTTTAAACTGCAAAGGGATCAGCAAAAATTCCTTCCATCAGTCTTTGGTAAATTTTTGAATTACGATGGCAACAGTTATTTGGGTGCGGGGGCAGATCTCTCGTGGTTTATTGATGAAAACTTTTTATTGTATCTGGGTCTATCAAAATTCAAAAGACCACCCAATCATTTATCGAATCAGACTGGATTATACGATAAATCAGATATTACTATTATTGAATCAAAACTGAATTATAAAAACTTATCTACTAATATTTCGGCAGGATACTTTCTTCAAGAACTATCTTTAGATGGCGGCTATTCAAAGACATTGCAAGAAATAAACCTTAAATTTGATTGGCATCTCTGGAAAATTCTTATCAGCACAAATACCAGTTATTATTTTATACAGGAAAATAAAGAAAATTTTCCGTTACCCGATTTCACTTCCAATGGCGGTTTATTTTATGTAGACACATTATTCAATTCCAACCTGAAATTGAAAGCGGGTATCAATTATCATCTTATAGGTAACCGGGGTTACCAGATCATAAACTTTGAAACGTTTGAAATAACCAGGTGGATAAGAACCGGTGGAGCTATGCCTCCTACTGCAGAAGTTAATCCATCAATTCAATTCGATTTCTTTTTAGCCGGAAAAATTCAGGATGCTGCTACTGTCTATTTCGTTTTTGAAAATCTTCTAAATGAGAGATATTACATTGTTCCCTATTATCCCAAACAGGAAAGAGGAATTAGACTTGGGGTTTCTTGGGAGTTTGTTGATTAGATTTTTCCACTTTGTATTAAATTGCTAAAGAGTAAAGCCAATATGAAAAAAAAATATTTAGACAATAAAATTGTATTGTTGATAATTTTTCTTACAAGCGTTTTATCAGCACAAACAGTTGTTACATCCGAGCCTCAATTCCCTTCTCAAACTGATATTATTATCCTCACTTTCGATGTTTCGAAAGCAACGCATCAGAATAAAATAGCCGGTTACACAGGTGATGTATATTCACATACAGGTGTAACACTTAAAACCGGAGATGGAACACCGGCACGGTGGCAAAATGTTATAGGAATTTGGGGAAATAATTCCCTGCAACCGAAGCTAACAAGAAAAAGCACCGACGTTTATGAACTTACTATTAACAATCCTAGAAATTTTTTCTCTGTTACAGATCCATCACAAAGTATTACTGAATTATGTTTTGTACTAAGAAGTGCAGATGGCACAAAACAAACCGAAGATATTTTTGTAAAATTGTTTGAAGGCGGTATAACTGTAGTTGTTAATTCCCCAACTATTTCAACTGTCTTCGGCGATCCGATGCACTCGCCGGTATTTACAAAGCCGGGGGGAACAATTAATATTTCTGCTTCTGCCGCTGCAGTTGGTACATTAACTTCTTTTATGAAATTATTTGTTAACGGATTAGAGAAAGCAACTACAACATTGGATAATATTCAGTTTCAATTTGTTGCCGATCAATACTCAACGGGACGTAACGACATTAAAATTACTGCTACAGATAATGTAGGAAGAAAAGATTCATCTGTGTTTGTGATATTCAAGAATCCGAATATAAATTCTTCAGTTCTACCTCAAGGCAACAGACATGGTATTAATTATAACGGCAATAATGTTACGCTGGCTCTCTTTGCACCACTTAAAGAGTTTGTTTACGTGATTGGTGATTTCAACGACTGGAAAGTTGATCTGAATTACCTGATGAACAAATACGAACCAAAACCGGATAGCGTTATATGGTGGATTACACTTTCAAATCTTACTCCACAACAGGAATATGCTTATCAATATCTTATTGATGGCAAGTTGAGAATTTACGATCCTTATACAGATAAGATTCTTGATCCTTCTAACGATACCGAGGTAATTAATTCCGGTGTATATCCCAATTTAAAATCTTATCCCTTTCAAAAAACAAGTGGAGTTGTTTCTGTTCTTCAGACAGGGCAAATACAATATAACTGGAATGTAAAAAATTTTCAGAGACCTCCTAAAGAAAAATTAATTATTTATGAATTGCTGATTCGCGATTTTGTCCGGACCCACTCTTATAAAACTTTAACCGACACACTCAGCTATTTCAAGAAGTTAGGAATAAATGCAATAGAGTTAATGCCCGTTTCAGAATTTGAAGGGAACGACAGCTGGGGTTATAATCCCATGACATACTTTGCACCCGATAAATATTATGGAACTAAAGACGATCTTAAAAGATTTATTGATGCGTGCCATGAAAACGGAATCGCTGTAATTCTGGATATAGTATTAAACCATGCTTACAACTCAAATTCTATGGCTCAGATGTACTGGGAAAATGGTCGTCCCGCTTATAACAATCCCTGGTTCAATGTTCAATCTAATTTTCAAAATACTGATGCTCAATGGGGGAACGACTTTAATCATGAGAGCATTCACACACAGTATTTTGTTGATAGAGTTCTTGAATACTGGTTAACGGAATATAAGTTTGACGGATTCAGGTTCGACTTTACAAAAGGTTTTAGCAATAGATTGAAAACGATGTCCGATCCATGGGGAAGTAATTACGATGTTGACCGTATCAGAATTCTTAAGCGAATGGTAGATAAAGTCTGGTCTTACGATCCTACTGCAATAATGATATTCGAACATCTTGCTGTTAACGAAGAAGATAGCGAGCTTGCTCATCATGGTAATGGAATACTTATGTGGG
>JAGVBL010000004.1 GCA_020059785.1 Ignavibacteriales bacterium
ACTGAATCCGTATTATCAACATTATCATTAATAATTCTTTTTCTACCGCTGCTGGGGTTTACTGTAGTTATTCTACTTGGTAAAAGATTTCCAAAACTCTATTTGTTTGAAGTAGCAATTTTAACAATTGCATTCATACTTTCAGTTGTAGTCATGTATTCCAAGTTAGCATACTATTTAAATAGCGATATAATTTCATCATTCAACTGGATAACCATCGGTGCTGCACCGCTTGCCGGCGTTGTTAATATAGAACTTGGAATTAAGATTGATAATGTTACTGTTATTATGCTGTTTGTTGTGAACCTTATAAGTATGCTGGTTCATATCTTTTCGATTGAGTATATGCACGGAGATCAAAGATATACAAGATACTTTGCAAACCTTGGATTGTTCACGTTCTCTATGCTCGGAATAGTATTAACACACAATTTATTGATGATGTATATTTTCTGGGAACTGGTCGGTCTTTCTTCATATTTATTAATCGGTCACTGGTACGAAAAAAAATCTGCAGCAGATGCAGCTAAAAAAGCTTTTATTGTAAACCGGATTGGTGATATCGGAATGTTTATCGGTATCCTCATTTTATTTACACATTACAAAACATTTACGTTCGATACAATCTTCAATCAGATTTCACAAGGAAATATTCCATTTAATAGCGAAGTCTGGTTAACAGCTGCGGGAATTTTAGTATTTATGGGTGCCATTGGGAAGTCGGCTCAATTCCCTCTTCATGTATGGTTGCCAGATGCAATGGAAGGTCCAACTCCTGTTAGCGCATTAATTCACGCTGCAACAATGGTAGCTGCCGGTGTTTACCTTGTTACAAGAATTTTTGTTATGCTTACGGCAGATGCAATGCTGGTAATTGCAGTAGTTGGTGCCTTTACTTCGCTTGTGGCGGCAACAATTGCACTTACACAAAATGATATTAAAAAAGTACTTGCTTATTCTACTGTTTCGCAATTAGGATATATGATAATGTCTTTGGGAGTTGGTGCGTATGTATTTGCATTCTTCCATCTTGTAACACACGCATTCTTCAAAGCATGTTTGTTTCTTGGATCGGGTTCTGTAATACATGCAATGCATCATGAACAGGATATCCGTAACATGGGAGGATTAAGAAAAAAACTCCCTTTAACATATTCAACCTTCTTGATTTCGACAATTGCCATATCCGGCATTCCGCTTACTTCAGGATTTTTAAGTAAAGACGGAATACTTGCCGGCACACTTGCATTCGGCAAATTAACAGGTCACTGGTTAATACCAATTATGGGATTTACTGTTGCAGCAATGACAGCATTTTACATGTTCCGTTTGGTTATATTAACATTCCATGGTGAGCCGAGAGATCATCACAAATACGATCATGCACATGAATCTCCATGGGTTATGGTTGGTCCGCTTGTAGTTCTTGCTGCACTATCAATTTTTATTTGGTACACACCAAATCCTCTTTCTCCGGATGCCGGATGGTTTATGAAAGAGTGGGTAAAAACTCCTCACACTGTAGTTCCTGAATCGTCACGTTTTGAATTTATGCAAACTGATGCACATGAAACCGAGGTGCACGGAGAAATTACTCATTCACCACTTTATACTGAAACAATGCATTGGGCACATTATCCTGCTATGGGTATGTCGATACTTTTAGCCGGATTGGGAATTTTATTTGCGTTCATTTTTTATCAATGGAAGAAACTTAGTGCTGATAGTCTTGCATCTAAAATAAAACCTCTTTACAATTTTTCTTTGAACAAATGGTACCTTGATGAAGCTTACGATGCTACTGCTGTATCGGGTACATTAAATTTTTCGAAAATACTTTCCTGGTTTGATAATAAAATTGTTGATGGCGCTGTTAATGGTTCTGCATGGCTTGGAAGATTTATTTCCAGGTTAAGCGGACTGTTCGATACATTTGTAGTTGATGGCCTCGTTAACTTTACCGCTTTCTTTAGCGGGTTTATTGGATTCGCTTTCAGAAAATTACAGACAGGTAAAGTGCAGACTTACATTGTTTTTGTTGTGTTTGCTGTAATCATTCTTTTATTGTTCTTTAAACCATTTTGATTTATGAAATAACAGAACTTCTTAGTTCATTAACAAGATAATGGTAAAATGGAGTAATCCATTTTCTAATAAAATTAAAAATATAGGTTAGTCATTATGATTGGATTTCCGATATTAACATTAATAACATTTTTACCGGTTCTTGGGATGATTATAATCTTGTTCCTTAAGAAAGAACAAGGTAATACAATTAAATACACCACATTGGCAATTACAGCAATTCAAGTTGTATTAGCTATCATCCTATTAACAAATTATAACTATTCTGCAGCCGGAGTTTATGAAGAAAGATCATTTCAATTTATTGAGAAGTTTAGATGGATTGAAATTGGAGGAATCTCCTGGCTCGGTACGGTAAAAATTGATTACTTCCTCGGTGTTGATGGCTTAAGCATGCCGATGGTTCTTTTAACTGCATTAATCTCATTCATAGCAACAATTTCTTCATGGAATATCAATCATTCCCTTAAGGGATATTTTGCGTTGTTCTTGCTTCTAGATACGGGAATGATGGGCGTGTTTGTAGCGCTCGACTTTTTCTTGTTCTATATATTCTGGGAATTAATGCTGCTCCCGATGTATTTCCTAATTGGAATCTGGGGTGGACCAAGAAAGGAATATGCAGCTATCAAGTTCTTTATTTACACATTATTCGGAAGTATATTCATTCTTTTAGTAATGATCGGACTTTATTTTAGTGCAATAGAAACATTAGCTGATGGCACTAAAGTATTCACTTTCAACCTATTACAATTGATGAACTCAGGCAATTATACAGCTGATGGAATACTTTCTCCACTAAATCCTAATAATCTGAGGTTTATTGCTTACCTTGCCTTATTCGTTGGTTTTGCTATAAAGATTCCAATGTTTCCATTCCACACCTGGTTACCTGATGCACATGTTGAAGCTCCAACTCCAATTTCTGTTATTCTTGCTGGTGTGCTCCTTAAAATGGGAACTTATGGTATCCTTAGAATCAGCTACCCTATCTTTCCAGATATTACTCGGGATTTAATGTGGTGGATTGCAATGTTCGGAATGGTGAATATTATTTATGGTGCTTTCGTTGCGCTGGCTCAAAAAGATTTCAAAAAACTTATTGCCTACTCTTCTGTTTCCCACATGGGTTATGTCTTATTAGGAATGGCATCTTTAACTACAACCGGGATAAACGGTGCAATCTTCCAGATGTTCAACCACGGAACTATTACTGCTATGCTCTTCCTAATTGTTGGTGTTGTATACGACCGTGCACATACAAGGGGTTTGGATGACTTTGGTGGTCTTGCATTACAGATGCCAGCTTATACCGGATTTGTTACTGTTGCATTTTTTGCTGCAATCGGGTTACCAAGTATGAGCGGGTTTATTTCTGAAGCTCTTGTGTTTGTTGGCGCTTTTGGTGTTGATAGTATTAGGATTATTACAATGATTTCTACATTGGGAATTTTATTAGGTG
>JAGVBL010000254.1 GCA_020059785.1 Ignavibacteriales bacterium
AACCCGGGTTATTAAAATTGATAAGTATTATAGAGTGAGGAAAATAAAAAATGAAAAAAACTAAATTAACTTTAATTATAGCAATCTTTGCGCTTCTGTTTTCCGCTTGTGAAAGCGAGATAGATGAAGTGATGATGAGTGCCAGTCCTTCTAAGCCAACCCTTGCTGATTTAACTCTCGGGGTTTCTTTTACGATTGCTAATGCCGACAGCAGTTTAAAGTTTTCCTGGTCTGCTGCAGATTTCGGATTTGCATCATCTACTACTTATTCATTAGAGATGTCCCCGAAAAGTGATTTTTCAAGTAATGTAGCTACACTTTTTAAAACACAGGAATTAAAGGGATATGCAAAAGTTGGCGATGTTAATGCTTTACTTTTGTCATGGAATTATTCAATTGGCACAGCTGTGACTGTTTACTATAGAGTAGGTGCTTCTGTTGCAACTAATGTGGCAACGGTTTATTCCGATGTTAAATCGAGAAGCTTAACTCCGTATGATGCAGTTATTAATTATCCTATGATCTATGTACCGGGTGGATATCAGGGTTGGTCGCCAGGTGCTGATAATGGAAGACTATATTCATACGATTTCAGCAATAATATTTATCAGGGAATTATTCGTATTAAGGATGGAACAAATGCAAATTCTGAATTCAAACTTGCTACTCAACCAAATTGGAATATTAATTTTGGTGGCACTTTAATAAAATCGGGTAATAATTATACCGGAACATTAGAACAAAACGGACCTAATTACGTTGTAACTTCAGGCGTCTATTCAATTACGGTTAATTTAAGTGCTAAGACAATTGCACTTAACAAAACCGATGATTGGGGAATAATCGGTTCTGCAGTTCCACCATACGATTGGTCGCGTGATGTTGATATGTTCTATAACGGTCAACGTAAGATGTGGGAAATTATTGCCAATTTTAATGCTGGTGAATTTAAGTTCAGAGCAAATGACGGATGGGATCTTAATTATGGCGGTTCGGGCGGTACTTTATCTGCCGGCGGTGCTAATATTCCATTGGCTACTGCAGGTAATTATACAATCCGTTTCGATCCTGTTAAGTTAACTTATACGGTAAATAAGAATTAGTTATTATCGTAATTAAAAAAGGCTGCCACATGGCAGCCTTTTTATTTCTGGTCACTCAATCACTTTAAAATAACTATTTGGTAAGGCTGTAATTCCAATTGCGGATTAACAGGATTAATTTCAGCTCCTGAGATTAAGTCGATAAATTTCTTTTTTTTAGAAACCAAAGTCATCCTATTCAAATCTATTTTGCATCTATCAGCATTTCGGTTTATAATTACAACTACCTCTTCGCCTTGCCAGCTTCTCTTATAAGCAACAATGTTATTTTCATTATCCGCAATTTCAAATTGAATATCACCCAGCGATAGTGCTTTGTTCAAAGATCTTATTTGTGCGAGTTTTTTAATCCAATCGAACATTGACTGATCAAACTTAACTGCATCAACCGGACGCGGTTTATTAAATGGGTGAGTGATTTCTGATTCGTATTCTATATTTGGCCAAACATTCGGTTTGCGGCAGTCGGGGTCATCTCCGCCCCACATTCCGGCTTCGTCACCGTTATAAACCTGGGGAGCGCCGGGCATTGTAAACTGAATTCCATATGCAAGTTTAATTTTATTATACTCAGTTGCATTCGGTTTTCTTACATCAAAATTTTTATTGTCCCTCGCATTACCCTGATGATCGTATTGACCATCCGGATTAACCGCAAGCGAACCGAGACGTTCAGTATCATGACTTCCTAAGAGATTCATCATTACGGAAAAATTCTCCCGGTAATCGTCCATCATCGTTTTAATTGTATCAACAAATCCTTGTGCAGAAATTTTTACTTTGTCTGCAAGAACAAAATCCTTAACGGCTCTTGTAAAACGGTAATTCATAACTGCATCAAACTGATCTCTAAGCCATGGTGCAGCGTTGAACATTTTGTAGTTGTTCCAATCCTCCCACCAGACTTCTCCAACTATGTAAGCATCGGGATTAATTTCACGAACCCATTTCCTGAAATCTTTCCAGAAATTATGATTTACCATTTCAGCAACATCAAGGCGCCAGCCGTCAATTCCGTCAGAAGGATCACCATCTCCGTTCGGATCCATCCATCGTTTTACAACTGCGTGAACATGTTCCCGTGGTCCTTTTACTAATCCATTTTCATCTTCTTTAATTTCCGGTAAGTCTCTTACACCCATCCACCCGGCATACTCAAATTCTGATTGCGGAGTATTGGGGTCGTCCCATTTTTTAATTATGAACCAATCTTTATACAATGATTTCTGCTGATTCTTAACAATATCTTTGAATGCCCAGAACTGTGTTCCTGTGTGATTGAATACGCCATCAATTATTATTTTCATTCCTCCTTTATGGACTTCATCAATAAGTTTTAGAAATAATTTATCTGCTGAAGTCCATTGCCAGGTTGAAGGATCAGAATGATCTTCTTTTTCCCAGAGCTCTCTATCTCCATCAGGATCAGGTCCGAAGTTGTTATCTATATGATGATAAAAAGTTGCATCATATTTATGAAGAGAAGGAGACTCGAAAATTGGATTGAGATAAATTGCTGTAATGCCAAGGTCTTTAAGATAGTCGAGTTTATCAATTACGCCCTGAATGTCACCTCCGTAGCGACGGATATTTACGATATCATAAAAGTTCTTATTTAATTTGGCTTCCCACGGCTGAAGTTTGTACCAGTCGGAATTCCATGGATGGATCTGCCAGTCATCGGGAGTGAAATAAGGCCATGCACCTTCCATATCAACCGGTTTTGGATCATTAGTTGAATCACCATTTGAGAACCGTTCAGGAAATATTTGATACCACACAGCTTCCTTTGCCCACGATGGGAGATCGGTTAATTTTGTCTTTTCAGGTGTTGAACAATTAGTCAAAATAATTAGTGAAAGTAGGAAGAGAGTTGTTTTTTTCATATGTACCTCAAGGGATGTTTTATTAATGTCAAATATATTTATTTGCGGTTTTAGAATGCAGAAAAAATCGAATATGTAAATGGAGAATTTTGAGTTTTTTTTGTATAGTTGTAACCGCTTTTTGAAAGATTTATTCAATGAGAGTTGGTCCTGCAGTACGGGATAAACTCCGTGGTTGTCATATCAAAGCGAGATTTAACATGCGGGAAATGCGGCGGTCTTGTTGAGTGAAACGAAATCCCTTTGGAAAAACCGATATAGTGCGATGATAAAAAATTGAAATAATGGAGAGTTGGCAGAGTGGTTTGGCAAAGCCATCCCTTCGGGAGAATGCGGCGGTCTTGTTGAGTAAAACGAAATCCCTTTGGAAAA
>JAGVBL010000172.1 GCA_020059785.1 Ignavibacteriales bacterium
TACTTTCCTTCAAGTTTAATAGTCGTTGTAAATATTTTTTTCTGATTAACGGAACATTATTGATATTTGCAACTGTTTATTTAAGGTACCATTATGTAATCGATTTAATTGGCGGCGTTTTGTTTATGTTCTTTACACTATGGAGCGGTAAGATAATATATAACCGTTGGGAAGTTACAAGAGGAATGAAAGTTTGAATATTGATCCAAATGATTTAGAGAAATCATCACGTTAATATTCCGGCATCAACCTTTTGTATTGTTTCAACTATCAGGTAAAAATATCTATCGAGAGAACAATTAGCATCTTCGCGGAGATAGCAATATCCATCGTTATCCTGAGCAAGACATTCCCTGCATACTGTTTCTTTCATAGTTTTATATATTTTTGCCAGTTCTTCATTTTCGTTATTATGAATTACATTTACTATTTGAGGAAGAAATAATTCGACTGCACAAGCTTCTTTTTCATTAAGTGTGCATCTTCCTTTCTCACTAGAATCGACGCATATGGAACAGATATTTTGCTTAATTGCTTTTAGATATTTATCCATTACTTAATCCATATTTTTACAAAAAAAGGTAACAATTAATTTTCTAAAATGGAAGAAACTCAAATCAAAAAAGAACGTGTAAAAAGAATTTTCGATTCCATTTCTTATAGATACGATTTTCTAAATCATTTCTTAAGTCTTGGTGTTGATTTCTACTGGCGTAAGAAAGCTATTCAACTTAGCGGGATGAACAGCAATTCTATCCTTCTCGATATTGCATGCGGGACGGGTGATTTTTCAATTGCCGCTAATAAAGCCGGAGTGAAAAATATTTTTGGTGCGGATCTGTCGATAAATATGCTCCGCCTTTTCGATAAAAAGGCTGAATGGATTAAAGGAAGAACTTCACAATGTGTTGCAGAATTCCTTCCTTTTAGAAATGAATCTTTTACTAACATTACCGTGGCATTCGGTGTGAGGAATTTTTACGATCTTCTTAAAGGATTTCAACAATTCTATAGAGTTCTTACAAACAATGGTAAAGCAACCATACTTGAGTTCAGACTTCCTTCAAATAAGCTGATAAGAAATTTCTATTTACTCTATTTTAATAAAGTACTGCCATTAATTGGAAAACTCATTTCAAAAGACCGCGAGGCATACACATACCTACCCGAATCTGTAAATGAATTCGATGAAAAAATTGATCTTGTAGATTTACTGAAGCAAAGCGGATTTTCTAAAGTGGAAAAGTATTCTCTTACTTTCGGTCTTGTACAGATTGTAATAGCATATAAATTATAATGTAAACTCGAATCCAAATAAAATTAAAACATTATCGAATGATGGACCTGTTCCCCCAACATCAAATGCAGATGAGTTTTGTTTAATAATATCTAATTGTAGCTTAATGTCTCTATCATAATTATAATTTATACCCAGCCCATATAAAGTCGTTAATAATTGTTTGTTGGTATCCGAAGCTTTGCCAAGTCCAAAACCCACCTTGGGTTCGATAGTAAATTCATTAATATCAAATTGATAACCGAGCAAAACTGAAATATTTGTTACGGTAATATTTTCATGATAAGGATTTATGTATTTGTATTTCGAAGTCCAAAGAATAAACGATGGATTTAGTGTAAATCTTTCACTAAGTCTGAACCCTGTAGAAATACTGAAACCAAATCCGGAATTAGTACTGTGATAGTTTCTTTCAGAAGGTGCTTTATAACCGGCTTTAATTGAAATTGGTAATTTACTTTTCAAAGAATCCTGATTATCCGCCAGTACAAAATTCGTTATAGTTACTAATAGTGATAAAACTATGAACTTCACTTTCATCATCTAAATTTTATTGATATGTTTTCTTAATTTCTTCAACTTTATGACGTTTATAATCAGAAACGCCAACCATCAATCCTGCTGTAGTAATAACAGCACCGATTATTTGATAACCGGTTACATTCTCTCCGAACAAAAACATAACAAATGGGATGATTGCCAGATAAACATTAGTATAAGGAACCCAGAAGTGAGCAGCAAACCTTGCCAGTTTGAAAAATCCAAAACTATAAATGTATCCGGTTAATCCGGCTAATACTACAAAAAGTATCGGCCACCAATTGTTTGGAATGATTGTACCATCAAATAATGAGAAAAAACGATTGTATTCTGCTGCTGAGAATATTTTTTTGATTTCTTCTTTCTGTTCAGAATTTAAATTTGTTGATAAATAATAATTGCCTTCAACTTCTGAATAAAAATTGGAAATATAGTTTTTTTGATTGCCATCAAGCTTAGTTATAACACGTGTTTCATATTCCTTCGATTCAATTTTGTCAGGTAGGTTCACGTTCATCATATTACCGATAACCGGTATTATAAATAATGCTGAAGTAATAAAAATCATTTTCCAGATTTCACGCCAGACTACAAGTGCATTCGGTCCAACACCCGGAAATGCCGTTTGAACAGTCTTGTTGTTCAATATTTGTTGAGAGCATAAGCAACAATTGATAATTATAATCCATGTAATTGCGGTTCCATCAAGTACAGCTCTTGGATCTGTTACTCCTCCTAATATTCTTGGTAAATAAGGGATTGTTAAGCCGGTTATTACCAGAATTATCCCAATCCAGTGTTCTTTTCTAATCGGTGCATCAAAAAGGAATTTGCCAAAGAATGGAAGAAATGCTAAGTAAACATTTACATAAGGAGCAAACAGATGTGGCGAGTAATACCTTGGTAAGTAGAAAAAACCAATATTCTCTATTACACCGGTAAATGCACAAATAATAATTGTGATCATCGATATAAATCCAGGCCACAAATATTTTATTTTTTTACCTCTAACAACTTCTATTATTACTGCAATAAGAGCCCAGACTAATTTGGAAAGTTCGCGCCACCAAGTCATTACTCCGGGTGATACCCCAACCGGCTGATTACCAACAAAACGGCGCTGGTTACCCATCCAGTTTAAAACATACTGACCGCCTAAAGCTCCGTTAATTATTGAAAGCCACAAAATTATCAGAAGCCATTCCATAACAACTTCCTTATTAAACTGTAATCGATTCTTCTACTTAAAATAAATATATATTTAGAACAACTATCAATCTACAAATAATGTAATCAATTTCTGTTTAAGCAAATTAAACGAGCGGGCACGATGACTTATCTTATTTTTTATTTCAAGATCCATTTCGCCTACTGTAATATTGTAACCATCCGGAATAAAAATCGGGTCGTAACCAAAACCCATAGTTCCCCTTTGTTCTTTTATAATAATACCGTGAAGTTCGCCAACAGCTTCAATTTTATTTTTACCGTCGTAATAAACTGCGGTACTTACAAATTTTGCCTTGTGGGGCTCGGGAAAACTGGAGAGTTCCTTAATTACTTTTAAGTTGTTCTCTTCGTAGGTACATTTTTCACCGGCATACCTTGCAGAAATCACTCCGGGTCTTCCGTCAAGCTGGTCAATTATTAATCCCGAATCATCTGCGATTGTTGGTTCATTGTAGATATCAAAAACAGATTTTACTTTTAACCAGGCATTCTCAGAAAAAGTTTTTCCTGTTTCATCTACATCAATATTATTCCCGAGATCATAAAGAGAAATGATTTCAAATGGTGAGTTATTAAAAATATTTTTTACTTCATTAACTTTTCCCTGGTTCTGGCTTGCAAAAATAATTTTCAAAGAAACTCCGTATTTAATCAATAATTATGAACGTTGAATTAATTTTTGTAATTCTTCCCTACCTTCATATATTAATTTTTGCTCGTCGTAAATATTGCATATTCCATTTGAAGCTACGATATCGCCATCAATCAGA
>JAGVBL010000101.1 GCA_020059785.1 Ignavibacteriales bacterium
ACATTAGAAGAAAAGTCAACTCCGCCAATCAAAGCTCCTCTCGCACCGGCAATAGCTCCACGGTCATGAGCTCTTCTTAAACCAAATTCTAAAACAGTATTTCCAACACTAATTTCTTTTAATCGAGCTGCTTTTGTCGCAATTAAAGTTTGATAGTTAAGTTGATTTAAAAGTGGAGTTTCCAAAATCTGAGCAATTGCCAAAGGTGCATTGACCACAGTCAGAGGTTCATATGGATGAACCGCTCTTCCTTCAGGTATTGCCTTTAATGAAACTGAATTGAAATTACCATTTACTAAAAGCCATTTTAAGAAATCATCATGATACAGTTTCTTCCCCAGTGAATTTTTATGGTTTCTGAGAAGGGAAATATCTTTACTTGTAATTTTTGTATTTTGCATCCAGTCTACAAACCATTCTAAACCGGAATTAATACAATATCCAGCTTTGTGACTTCCATAATCAGGGTATCTTCTAAAAAAATGATCGAATTGCGCTTGAACTTCATGCAGTCCATTTTTAAAATATAGTTGAGCCATTGAAAGCTGATACTGGTCAGTAAATAAAAAACCTTCTGAAATCTTTTGGCTGAATTTTTTTAACATATTTTAAATTATTTCATTACTTGTAATAATTTTGGTATCTCTTTGAACCAATTCTTTCTTTATAAGCAAATAATTATTATTATCAATAGATCTGATAGCGTCTTCAATTATCACAACCTTAAATCCTTCATATAAGGCATCTTTAGCAGAATAGTAGACACAAAAATCACCTGCTAATCCGGCAATAAAAATTTTATCTATGTTTCTACCTTTAAAGTAAGAAACCAAACCCGTTGCTTTATTATGTCCATTATCAAAAAAGGCACTATAACTATCAATTCCAGGGTCCATACCTTTTCTAAAGATGGCTTCAATTTTTCTTGTGCTTAAATCTTTGTGAAAATTAGCACCCAAGCTTTCCTGAACACAATGATTCGGCCATAATATTTGTTCGATTCCATTTAAAATAATTTTATCAAATATTTTTTTGTTGGTATGGTTTGAAGCAAAACTTTTATGGTTATTAGGATGCCAATCCTGTGTAGCTACTACCAAATCGAATTTATCTTGAATTTGATTTATAATAGGGATTACTTCGTTCCCATTTGGAACAGATAGAGCTCCGCCAGGTAGAAAGTCATATTGAATATCAACAATTAATAATGCTATCATAAATTAACCGTTAAGTTTTATTCTTCATACGAAAAATAATTTTATAATTAATGTGCATCAAGCCAGTTATCGCCAACACCGGTATCAACAACATCCGGAACGTTGAGAAGTAGGGCTTCTTCCATTAACTTTTTAACAAGAGGAATTAAATCGTCAATTTCATTTTTGTGTGCGTCAAAAACTAACTCATCGTGAATCTGTAAAACCATCTTACTCTTAAATTTATTTTTTTCAAGTGCTTTGTGGATATTTATCATAGCTGGTTTAATCATATCGGCAGCAGTACCTTGAATAGGCATATTGATTGAAACACGTTCTTCAAATTGTCTTACAATTCTTTTATTGCTGTTAATGTTCCTTAAAACGGTAAAGATTTTTTAAACCACAGTTCTTACAATTACTACTAATTGTTATTTGACTAATTTACTCAATTATCATTTGGTCTAAGACCCTTCTTCAATATAGCAATTTTATCATAGACCTATTTTTAATAAATTATCCATATTTATATTTACCCGCCCACATTAAAGAGGCGGGTATTCAAATAGTTCTGTTATAATTCTTTTAATAAATAAAATAATTTACACCGACCGCAATTTGAAATACATTACTTTTACTTTTATCATAAAAGTACATACCTGATGGCAGCGTATAATCTATAAAACTATAATTAATGCTCGCTTCTAATGCGAAATAATTGGTCACAAAGAAATTTATTCCGCCGGTTAACTTGAGTTCTGTTGACTTTATTTTATCATTAGTAGAACTATATGTTTGTTCGTTGTATGAATATGCAAGTCCGGCGAATGGTTTTATCTTTTCTAGATCAAAATAATATCTAATTGCCGGTCCCAATCCTAAACTTGTACTATTAGATTTTCCCATTGAATAACGTTCATATTTAATCGAAATAGCAGTATAAAAATTATCAACAAAGAAATATCCGGCTTGCGGATTGAAAGTAAAAACAGTTGTGTTATCTTCAAGTTTTTCGTAAGACTGACTTGAGTAGGATATACTACCGCCTAGTGTAACTGAACCTTTACCTATCGGCGATTGTGCGCTAATAACGGTCTGGAAAAACACTACAACGAGAACTACAAATAACTTTTTCATTTCATACCCCTCCATTGGATTAGAATTAAAATAATTTGTTTTATTGTCTATACGAGAATTAAATATGAACAAAAATATCAATTAATTATAACTACCTTCATGAATGATTTTTTTAAATGTACAAATTCATTAATTCCTTAAATAACAACTACTTTACCGCTCGCCGGCAGTTTACCCGGCGCTTTCTGTCGGGCACAGAACAGCTATGCCGAATAGTTGCAACTACTTTGTATTTACTTGTCCCCCGTATTTGTAGCAGATAAAAATGTTTCTTATGCCGAAGGCACTCCTTCGGAGGAACAACCTACCTTAAAGAGCAATAAACAATTACAACACAACAATATAATTACACAAAAGCCGCACTGGAAAACAGTTTACCCGGCTCTGCCGGGCTGTCCGTGTTGAGCGGCGGGTTATATTTCATTCATTTATAAACGATTATTCCTCCAGCCATACATCAATGTCATAAGAAATATTTTTCAACAAGTAGTCGGTTTTGCCAGTCATAAAATCATGATAAAGTAAATCAGCAATAAATTCATTACTGCTTTCATTTTTTACAGTAAATAACAAATATCTTTTATCTTGTGTCCAGTACTTAGGATGCAATATTCTTAAATTTGGTATACTGAATTTCAATTCTATGCTCTTTTTTGTTTTAACATTCAATCGGCTAAAACTACCATAATTTCCCAGCAATGAGTATGTTGTACTATAAATAATTTCTGTTTCATCATTGCTAATCAGCGGTCTATTAAACAATCGTTGTGGAGAAGTAATAACAGTATCAATACCTCCCGAAATTATATCAACAAAATAGAGGCCATAATTTCCATTCCTTTCTAATTGGGCATGTAATAATACCTTCTGATTATCTTTTGTCCATGGGTTTGGTCCGAAATCTTGAGAATTTGAAGTCTCGTATAATTGTTTAATAATTTTTCCTCCAGCGATATCAAATAATACCGGCCTTTCGGGAGATGAGCCAAAAAGATTATAGACAATATACTTTTCGTCAGAGCTAAATCTTGGGGTCAAGACTTGTAATTGAGCTTTTAAATCTTGTCTGCTTGTACCATCCTCATTAATTAAGAATAAGTTTCGCGCGACAGTGTATAAAATCTTTTTCCCATCCTTAGACCAGCTTGGCTCTGATAAATTTATATATATCTTTTCGGCTGTATCAATTACCTTCCTATTTGTTCCATCAATATTCATTACTGCAAGCTCTTTTCTGTCAGAATCATAATAATGAATTACATAAACAACCTTACCTCTGAAGTTTGGTTTATCTAATTCATTATCAACAGTGTCGCAAGCCGTAACAAAAAGCATTAATCCAGCGGCAATAACTAATATTATTATTTTCATAAACACTCCAACTGTTTTTCGCAACAACCATAACGCGATTATTATTTTGCCAGCATTACTTTTAAGGTTTTTATAGCATTACTAGTTTGCAGTGTAATTAAATACAATCCGCTTGAATATTTTGACCCATCCCAAATAGTGTTGTGTATACCAGGTAATACTTTTCCATCATAAATTTTTTCAAGCTCTTGACCAAGTATATTAAAGACTCTTATTAAGATGTTGCTTTCTTCCGGTAATGAATATGATATAGTTGTAACAGGATTAAACGGGTTGGGATAATTGGAAATACTCAATTCGGTTGGAATTATCTCTTCGAATGTAACGTCAACATTCTCGTTTACATCATCTTTTTCAATACTAAGACTAGCCCAAATATTTAAAACATTGACATAATTTGATTCGGAAGAAAGAAGCCAATTATTATCAACTGTTTTAACGTAATAAAAAATGTCATCTTCAATAAAATCATACTGAACAGTAACATTATAATCTATGAAACTTGTTCCAGCAGTTAAACCTACGAGTGTAAAACTGCTTTCGTTATATTTTTTACGATAAATTTTATAATGGTTGACGTCGGGATCATTCGGCGGCGTCCATTGAATCGTTGGGTTGCCTCCATAACTACCAGAAATAATTACATTTGTTGGCGGGGATGGTGGATTGTTTGCGTGGTCGCCAACTCCATGATCTGCAAAAATGTTTTGTATTGTGTTTGTTGTTGAAGAATTTTGATATTCGTTAATAAGTCTATCGCGAAAGTTAAGAAATGCCAAATTATAGTTATTAAAATTATTCATTTGAGCAAACAATACATTTTGAAACCCAGATATATTTTGTAGATGAGAAATTATATGAGAAAATAATTCCCCAAATTGATAGATACCAAGTAAAGAATTATAATAATTGGTATTGGGATTATAAATATATCTTGCCTGGCTTGGAAGTGCATAAGTTAAAATTGTAGGTATTCCGGAATATGAATAGGCAAAGTAGTCGGCTAATCCTTCTAATAGGCCTTGATATTCTGGTTGTGATGTATTGTTATAATAACATTGTCTATCAAGTTGTATCTTATGTACATACTCATGATAAATTACATTTGCTTCTCTTGAAAAATTTGGATCAGTTGGAACACCGTTATCAAAATAAATAAAATCAACCCCTTCGTTATAGCCTGAATTTCTTGAAGGTTTATTCCAAGCAATAGATACGTTTATTTGATTAAAGTTAGGTGTATAGAAATTGTTTATAAAGTTTTGTCGGAATTTTGAAATGTGATAATAAACGTTTACCTCATCAAAGTCTTGGGTGGTGGGTGAATGTGTAAAATTATTTGGATCGCCACTTATATAAGTAGCACGGTCTCCTGAAGTTTTGTAAACATTTGCATAAGTGCCTTGTAAATAATTGCTTGTGTTGAGTAAAGGTAACTGAGCTTGGGATGTCTCAAATTCTAAATTTGATGATTGTGGATATGTGTTGAAAATCAATCCTTGAGGAGTTTGGTAGTTTAGTAATAAGTCCGTTTTCTGATTTTGAGATGGAAAGCCGATTGTTATATTATTACCATCGGAAGAATTTATTTTTAAATCATTCTTTGAAATTATTTCTCCATTTGAGGCGGATACTATATACTTCCAACTTTCGCCAATTTGTTCATTTACAAGATAAAAATCCCAAACAAGTTCAAATTTACCTTTATTAGATAAAATGTAATGTTTCTTATCCTTTTGAACAAATCCAGTTTTACCAATATTAAAAGCTGCTATATTAATTGCAGATTCAAATGAAACATTAGGTGTTGTGTTAATATCAATTTGTTCAGAATAAAAAGTACCGCTGAAATAGAATATTTCACCATTCTCTGTTACGCCAAAAGTGCATTGAGTTCCATTGATGGGTATATTTTTGTATTCTTGTTGATAATCATAATAGTTGCCATTAATAGAGTTTCTTTGAGAGAGAAATGAAAGATTTGGTTTCTGTAAATTAGAGTTAACTTTCTCAGCTTTTGAATTGTTTTTCCTTTCGAATAATTTGTTAACATACATCAAAAAATTTTGAATTGCGGATTCAGGAGTTTTCCCGAAACTCTTTGTTTTAGTTCCATACATAGAAGCAGGAGTACCAGTTACTTTATCCCAGCAAACATACCAATCGGTGTGCTCTTGCCAAAACTTATTTAATGAAGCTAATTGAGATGAATCAGGTAGTATTTGTGAATGTAACATTGTTGATAAAAATAATAACCATAACGTTAAAACTATGATTGAACGTTTCATGTGCACCTCTTTTTAATTAAATATAACTATCAATTAACCCGCCACAGGATACTTTGTCTTTATCATGATATCCAGCATCGTTTATTTTGTTTTAAAATTTTTTTTTGTTTTCATCATACTATCACATTACAAAAATTGCGGACAAGTGTTCTATCTGAACTAAAGGAATAGAGAATCTTTTATTTAGACCTATATTCATCAGAACTAAACTCCCCGTGTTTAATTCCAAAGCATATATCGTAGAAGGGCAGATTCTAGATATCAGGTATGTGAATTATGTTTCTAACATTCGCAACTTAAAATATGTATGTGGAAATAGCAAGTAAAATATTCGTCTGCTTTAATGACGCATCTAGAGTTTTTACACTCTCTTATTTGAAATCTTGACTTTACAGCTCATAATAGCCATATTTCGATTAGAATGATAAAAGAATTCAATCTAACTACTTCGAAAGGGAATCAGCTTCAAATCTCTACTTATACAAACGAAAAATTATCTCCACCAAACGCTATAATTTTCGTTCATGGATTTAAGGGATTTAAAGACTGGGGATTTGGACCATATTTATCGAAGTTTTTTTCTGAAAGAGGATTTTTTGTTGTATCATTTAATTTTTCTCATAACGGAATTGGCGGTAATAAAACTGAATTTACAGAACTTGATAAGTTTGCTAATAATACTATCTCATTAGAGGTTTCTGAATTAGGGGAGCTGATTGATTTATTGAAAAATGGTTCGTTTAATTTAGAAATTAAAGGTAAAATTGGTATTTTAGGACACAGTAGGGGAGGAGCAGTCGCTTTATTAACAGTTAGTAAAAGAAACGATATTAGCTCTGTTGCATTATGGGCTTCAATTTGTAAACTGGATAGATACACTGAGCGACAAAAATCTGAATGGCGTCAAAAAGGTTATTTTGAAGTTCTTAATACCCGAACGAATCAGCTGATGAGGTTAAACGTTACATTACTCGAAGATATTGAAAAAAATTCTGCAGACACTTTGAATTTAGAAAAATCTGTAACAAATTTGAATTGCCCTTTATTAATTGCTCATGGGGATCAGGATTTGGCGGTTCCGATTAATGAGGCAGAGCAAATCTATTCCTGGGCAGATAAATCGAAAACTGAGTTTTATAAGATTTTTGGGACAGGACATACATTTGATATTTCTCATCCGTTCGCCGGAACAAATGAGAAATTTGAAAAACTGCTGAATAAAACAGCTCTTTTTTTCGAAAGAAATTTAACATTATAACGAGGAATATATGTCAGTAAAACAAAATGCAAAGTCAAATTCTCTTATTGGAATTTATAGCAAATTAAAAGAATCTCAACTTTTCTGGATCTTATCATTTTCCGTATTAACTTTTTTAAGTGCACAGGTTGTAATTCCAGTTCAACCGGTTCCATTTACATTACAAACTATGATAGTATTACTTTCTGGCGCATTTCTTGGCTCGCGCAATGGTATGATAAGCCAGGCCATTTACCTTGCAGCGGGAACAATCGGGTTGCCGGTATTTGCAGAATACAGTTTTGGATTTGCAAGGTTAATTGGTCCAACCGGTGGTTATTTAATTGCC
>JAGVBL010000025.1 GCA_020059785.1 Ignavibacteriales bacterium
ACCGGGCTTTATTGAATCGTAAACATTTTTTAATATCCTATAATTCATCTCATCGGTTTCCATTAAAGAGAAAGCTCCTTCGCAAATCATTATAGCGTGATTGAAGCTGCAGTTAAAATTAAATTTGCGGGCATCTTGTTTAAGAAATAATACCGATACATTTGCAGCTAATGCTTTCTGATTAGCCCGTTGAATCTGGGACTCCGATAAATCGATACCAGTCATATTATATCCGCGCTTTGCAAGTTCAATAGAGTGTCTTCCTGTTCCGCATCCAACATCAAGTATAATAGCGGTTTTGTCAAATCCAACTTCCTTTTCAATGAAATCAACTTCGCCTATAGTGCCGCTTGTAAAGTTTTCTTCATCATATTTTTGTGCATAATTGGTAAAGAGTTCTTCATACCATTGTTTCATTTTCCGACCTTTTGATTAAGAATTTTTAATAGTTTTTTACCTCTCGCTTTAATAGCCGGAGCGCCGTTTATCATTTGTTTTTGTATCTCATCAAGTACTGTATTTAAAAGTTTTTTATCTGTTTCGGCAAAATCTGATAATGTCTGCATAGACATAACTTTAACAATAATACTCTTATCCAGTTTGAGCCATTCGAATAAGTACCCAACAGCAAGTTCCTTTTCCTTAGGATTAAGCTTCAGATATCCGAGCATTTTTGCAATGTGCCATCTTACTTCTTTTTGCTTGAAAGATGAAAGGTTACTTAAAATAATTTTTTTCTTCTTTTGAATGTATTCCGGTAATCTGCCTGATACTTTTTCAACAGCATCCGCGCAGCTGGCACAAATTACTTTATCCTGGTGAAAAATTCCGTCGAAGACTTCATCGAACAATTCCGGATCGTTAGTTACCAGTTCAACAACTTCGTTTGCTTTACCAATCGATCGGAGATCGTGACCTTTTAGTAAATCATAAATAGTAAGCATTTATTTCCATTCAATTATTTTGATTTCATCGCCAACCGAAATTAAACCCTTGCCGCGGTGAAGTAAATTTTGCCCGAACAGAACTTTGTTATTCATCTTTCTGTATGTTGAAAGTGTCTTCAACGGCTCTTCGTTCTTAACACCGCTAGATTGATCAATTGTAGTAACAACACATCGCGCACATGGTTTTACAGGATAAAAAGAAATATCGCCAACTGAAAAGCTTTTTATACGGTCTTCATCAAACGGATTACCTCCGGTAAACACAATGTTAGGTCTAAAACGGTTTATCGGAAGTTTTTCCGGCAAACGTGAGTTCAATTCGTTAAGCGATGATTGACCAATTAAAAGAAACGGATATGCATCTGCAAAGCTTACTATTTCATTATCGTAAGCAAATTTTTTATCAACCGGGCGCAAGGATTCATCGGGCATATAGACAAGCCGGCATTTAATATTTAGCATATCACTAAACCATTCATCGGCTTCTGCGCTTACTTTATTTGCAAGCACATTATCATCCCATATAACAACTTCTACTTTTTCTTTACTTACAATCTCCATATTAATCAAGAATGAAGCATTAATTTTCTTGTGCTTAAATTCTACACTCTTCTCTCTTAACTCTACACTAATTAGTGCCATTTGCGGGTGTGTCCGTTGAGTAATAAACCGTCCCGACTCATCAACCAGCAGCCATCTTCGGTCGTATGCAAAACCACGGTTAGTAACCTCGGCATATTGAAGACTAATTCCGCCAAGGGATTTAACAGGATAAATATAAAGTGCGGAAATGTAATACTTACTCATAAATTATTACTGAACTATTAATTTCAGATTTTCAGTTTTTGTTCTAACAGTAAGCCATTTTTCAAGACGTTTAATTTCATTTGCTGCTGGTTTAGATGTAAACTTTGCAAAAGCAACAGTAATAGTATCAAGAGCATTAGCTTTCGAACCGGCAATCACAATTCTATCAACAAAAAACTGGGACAGGCTGGAATACTGCGCTTTTGCTTCATTAAAAATTTCTTCAACTGGATAGCGTGCCAATCCGGTTTTAATAAGTTCATTCTCAAGAAATTCAATTCTCTTTTCTTTTGATTTTAGAAGCTCTTCGTTTTTTCTATAAAGATCTTCGATCAATCCGGTTCTAATATAATTTAGATCGAATTTTTCATCTCCGGCAACACCCTGATTAATCATAAGTTCAGCATCTTCGATTCCGTATTTTTCCAATTTTTGTTTTGTAAGATCTATGGTTTTATTATCGAGCTTTTCTCCCACCATAAAAACTTCGATAATTTTTTTCCCTTCACTCAGCAAAATATTTTTACTTAAGATGTGGGTATTTCTAAACGTCAGTTCATTATTAATGAATGCGTTGGCATTTCTCTCGAACAAACTTCTATGCACAATATTGTAAGTCATTATAAGACTTGGAATAACAGTAATTAAAATTATAATAAGAATATACCGCTTAACTCTTTTTTCGGTAGTGGGATCAACAAATTCCTTTTGAGGATATTTAAGAAATCTTACAATGATTAATGTAGCAAAACTAATGAAGACGCTGTTAATGAAGAATAAAAAGGAAGCACCGACAAAGAATGATAAATTGCCTGATGCAAGTCCGTATCCGGCGGTACAAAGCGGCGGCATTAATGCGGTTGCAATTGCAACACCCGGAATAACATTACTAATATGTTTTCTGGATGCTGCAACAATTCCCGCAAGTCCGCCAAACAGTGCAATCAATACATCCCAGATAGCAGGTGTTGTTCTGGAAAGCAATTCAGATTGAGCTTCTCCTAACGGAGAGATTAAAAAATATAGTGCCGATGTTAAAATACTTATTCCGGCAGCAACAGCCAGATTTTTAAAAGCTCTTTTTATCAAATCAAAATCATTTATTCCAACTCCAAGCCCTATTCCCATTATCGGTCCCATTAACGGTGAAATAAGCATCGCGCCGATTATTACAGCCGTTGAGTTTACATTAAGCCCGACAGAAGCAACAATAATTGCAAAAATTAAGACCCACAGATTTGTTCCTCTGAACTCAATTCCTTTCTTCAAATTTTCTATAGTTTGCAATTCATCTGCTTTATCTTCGTCAAGATTAAACCTGTCCCTAATAAATTCTCTGATTGATGCCATCAATCTTAAATTTTTAGAAACTTTCATTTCAACCTCGTTTTATTTTTAAGAAATATAACGATTTCCAAAAACAGATTTTATTTGTTGTAATACGTTCCGGATTATTACCTTAAAGAAAGAATTATTAGAGTAACTTCGGGTGTGGAGTTATAACGGATCGGTGCAAGCGACATTCCAAG
>JAGVBL010000003.1 GCA_020059785.1 Ignavibacteriales bacterium
CCATCTTTAGCAGCAATGAATACTCTTTTATTATCTGATGCGATAAATGAATTTGAGAAATCAGTTTCTGCTTTTTCTTTCCACCGCCAGATTAATAATCCGTTACGCGCATCTATACAGTATAAAAACCCATCGTCGGCTGTATAAAATATTTTATTATTAATTGTAATTGGTTTAGAACGGATCATACCTTTGGCATTTGTATTTACCCAGTATTCCTGTAAAGTTTCAAAGTCGTAGCAATAAATTTTACCCGAAGCGGTTCCAAAGATAATTGCCGATTTAGAAACTGTAAGTTTCGGTATCATAAGAATTCTTGAACCCTGGTAGTCAACTAAATTCAATGATGATGTAATACGCTCTTCGAAACCGATTGTCTGGATCTGTTCTCCGCTAATTGCACTGAGAGTAATTAAATCCCCTTGCAATGTAGAAATTGCGATCATCCGGTCACTTATTACAGGTGAACCAATTATGTTTCCGAATGTATTGTAATCCCAAATCATCTTTCCGGTTGAATCGTAGCAGGTTACTATTCCGGAATAAGAGGCAGTATAAATATTTTCGTTCCAGTAAAGCGGGGAAGAGTAAGTTAAATTGTTCTGTTCAATTGTAATTAGTTTATTAATCTTATCAATAAAGGAAGCGGTTTTTGCCGGAGAAGTAACGTCCATTGCTATATTTTTGTAGCTCGCTGAGTGTAATTTTTCATCTAAACTATTGATTATCACTTTATCACTTGTTAACCTGAATACAAATTCGTTATTCGAAGGCAATTCTTCGGTACCTATTCCAGATATATTCTTATGGTTAAGTTTCTCGGAACCGCAATTAATTATTCTTTTTAAGTTTTTCCTGATTAAGATTTCAAAAGCAGATTGCCAGCCGGATATGGTTTCAAATGGAACTGGAGATACATAATAGATCTCAACATTCTGTTTTACTGTATCTATAACCTGATGCAGCCAATCAAGATTTTCTTTAGTAAAAGTATTTACACGCCTGAAGGGAAGAGTTGGGTTTATTCCGATAAACAGAAAACCATTTGCGTTAAAAATGAACTTGTCGTTACCGGAAAAATCTAAAAATGTTTCCCATCCAATAACATCGCGTGTATCATTAGCAGAAGGAAGTAAGATGTATTGTGTTTTCAAACTGTCTAAAGAATTCTTAATTGATAAAAACTGGCTTCGGGTTCCTTTCTCAGTTATATTCCCAGCAAACAACACGAAGGATATTTCTGGCAAGCTGTTTATTTTATTTACTAGTGAATCGAGTTGAACCTTTTTAGCTTCGGAGTAACTAAAATTGGAGAAAATTCCAAACGTATAGTCCTGTGCATTTATAAACGTTCCGGTAGAAAAAAATATAATTAATAAAAACTTTTTCATCGATATTTCTTTTGTTTCCGCTAATTTAACAAAAATCGAAGAGACTGTGAATTGTTCGATAATGAAATAAGAGAATTCTTTCGATTGTTTATAAAATTGTTGTATTTCTCTTTATTGTGCATTAGGTTTATTACCAGAACTTTTCGAAAAGTTGAACATTTATTTAAAGTAACCGGTATAAGCAAAGATGAAAGTAGGAATTATAAGTGACATACACGAAGATATTGTAAGTCTGGAAAAAGCACTTCGTTATTTATCTAAGGAAAAATGCGAATCGGTTATTTGCTTGGGTGATATTGTCGGATTTACTTTACCATTTTACCGTTATATAGAAACACGCAATGCAGAGGAGTGTGTAAGATTAGTTAAAGAAAATTGCCATAAAGTTGTTGCCGGTAACCATGATTTATATGCTATTAAAAAAGTGCCTCAATATAAATCCGGTTTTGAATATAGTGATAACTGGTATAATCTTGATTATGAGGTTCGTGCCGGAAAATCGCGAAACAGAATCTGGCTTTATGAGGATAACGAAATAAGATCTAATCTAAGCGATGCTTCAAAAGAGTTTCTTAATTCTCTTAATGAAATCGAAATTATTGAATACGGTGAACTTAGAATACTTATATCACATTTTTGTTACCCGGATTTTTCTGGGTCTGCTGTTTTCTTCCCCGGGGATGTTTTTCATTTGGAGAAGCATTTTAACTTCATGAATAAACAAAACTGCCGCTTAAGTATTTCTGGGCATGGGCATCCGGGCGGAGTTATAATGGTTACCGAAGAACGTTTTGCATCTCTTAAATTCGGTTTAAACAGAATTGCCGAAGGTATTCAATGGATTGTTGTACCGTGTGTAGCTAGAACTACAAGAGAGAATGGAGTGTTCGTACTTGATTCTTCAAGTATGGAATTCCAGTCTTTCTCACTTAAATCAATATGACTATAATTAGCTTATGAAGTGTACTCTTAATTTATATGAAGATGCTTAAAAAAACATCCGGAAAGGTTTCTTATGTAAGGACTCTTCTGCCAACTCTCCTGACAATAGCTCTTTTCATAACAGCAATTTTTTTGGTCGTTATTCCTCAATTCGAAAATATTATACTGGACAGAAAAAGAGAGATGATTAGAGAGCTTACCAACTCAACTGTAAGTATGATTAACAGATGGCACCAGCTGCAGTTGAAAGGGTTAATTTCGGAAAAAGAGGCAATGAAAAATGCTGTTGACCTTATTAGAAATTTACGATACGGTGAAGAATTAAAAGATTACTTCTGGGTTACAGACCTTCATCCTAAAATGATTGTTCATCCATATCGACCCGAGCTGGACGGCACTGACTTAACAGAGTTCGAAGATCTAAAGGATAAGAAAC
>JAGVBL010000137.1 GCA_020059785.1 Ignavibacteriales bacterium
AAAAAAAAATATTGAAAGAAATTTCTCTTATTGATAGAGAAATAGAAAACTCTGAGGCAAAGAAAAAAACACTTTTAGATAAAAAAAGCATGTTGTTCGAAACAATTACATCGGGACAAATAAAAGTTTACGAGTTTAAGAGTGCCAGAATGCATATAAGAAATTTGGAAAAAGATGTTCATAACATTGAAAAAAAAATCATTGAATTGAAGCAGAGGAGAGAACAGAAACACACAGAATTGATTCAAAAGAAAAAAGAATTGAAAATTTTTGAAACACTAAAAGAGAATAAACAAGAGGAATTTTTCTTCGAAAATAATAGAGAAGAATTAAAACAAATGGATGAAATAGCTATAAGTAATTTTATAAGGAAGGAAGAATGAAAGATAAACTGATATATGGAATGATATTGCTTATTGCTTTTATTTTAGTTACCGGTGCAATGTATTATGGAGCTTCGAGCTATAAAAATATTTTTGCGCTCGATTTCTCACAGGTGAAACCTGATACTTTACAAACAAAAACAGAAAAACCGTCTGTTGCAGAAAATAAGCAAACTGAACAGGTACCTGTTATTGCAAAAAACGACAGTCTGAAAAACTCGCCAGCAACTAATAGAGTTAGTCCGGAACCCGCAGATGTTAAAATAAGTGCTTCTGCTTTTTCTGATAGTTCTAAAGCCATTTTTCAAGAACTTAGAAAGATAAAAGAACTTTTAGAACAAAAGAGTCAGACCGTACCTGCCCAGGCTTCTGTACCCGATTTAACAAAAAAGAATTCGATTAAGGATAGTGTGTATAGCAAGTGGATAAAAAACTCTGTAAAACTCTATGAAACAATGGATTCTAAAAAAGCCGCTAAAATAATTCAGGGTTATAACGATAATGTAGCAAGAGATATAATTTTTTCTATGAAGAAGAAAAAGGCAGCTGAAATAATCGCAGAATTTAAACCAGAATTAGTGAACAGAATTATAAGTGTAGAATGAACCTAAATCCATTATTCTTTAATAAACTTTCAAAGGACTCAATTCCTTTTAATTCCAGCTCTTCCGGAATTGGTGGGCAACCATACCTGTTTGCAGATATAATTAATGTTAAAGCCGAAGAAATCAATGATGGCAACCAGGAAGCGGTTCAAAATCCTCTGGATATACTACTTTCTAATGTAAATGATATTGATATCGAAATTCCTGTTACCGATGGCTTGATGAATCAATTAAAACTTATTATTAATGAGTCATCTGCCCGGATAGAAAATATTAATAAGGAAATTTATCAACTTGATGAGGCAAGCTTAACTAAAACAGATACCATCATTAATGAAGAATCTTTGATTGCTTTTATTGCCGGTATTAATCAGATCATTAATACAGATCCTAAAAAACTTACACTGGTTAATGATGTCAATTCAGTAAGTTTAACTGAAGAACCTTCCGGGGTAGAAAATCCGGATTTACAGAACGAATTATTAACATTAGATATAATTGAGAATGAGCTGCAAAAGCACCATTCTGTTAAATTCTCACTTAAATCCTCTACAGAAAAAATAACTCTTCAGATCTCCGCTCCCAATAATGAAGTGGCTGCCGGAAATGATCTAAAAAATATCTCGACTTATTTCCAAAATGGAAATATAAATCCGGAAAATAAAGCGCAATTAATTTTTGAAAATTATGATTTACCGGCTGACTTAAATACTGACTATAATGGAAACGAATTAAAATCAATTGCAAATAATGATATAGAAGATCCCGATGTATTGAAGACACCGGCAAACCCAAAGTTAGAAATTAAGAACGAAGCGGTTGAACCAGTTGTCGATAATACCAAGAAATATCAGGTGAAGATTGTTCACGCTGAAACAATTAATCAGGTTACAAGAAAAGAGACCGGTATTAAGATTCCGTTTATTCTGGATATAAAAACTTCCAAAGAAATCGGTGAATTTTTAAGCAAATACAATTTCCAGGATTCTCAAACTCTCAAAAACGAGGATTCTGAAACACTTTCATCTAATGATAAATCAGTAAATAATATTCAGAAAATTAATACTGGAATTCTGAACAAGGATGAAATGCAGTATGAAAATAAACTTATGTTTATAAAAGGTAAGGAATGGATTGATAATGATAATGAATCTGAGCCTAATGAGATGAAGCGGACCGGATCCGAATTTCTTAGAGCAATAAAAATTGAATCAGTTGAAAAACCGAATAACGAATTAAGCGTTAAATCTAATTTCGAAAATATTCCGGTAGAAAAATTTACTAACGAAATAAAAAGTAATGATAGCAACCAGTCAGATACCGCCAAAGAAATTAATTCCGGCGTAAAAATTACTATTGAGCAGCAATCGGTTAAAAAAACTGATGTACATGATAAAGAGATAAAAGCTGTTGATGACCTTGCAAAAGCTATTACAAATGAACCGCATAAACCGAAGAAGGAAGATGCTAAAGTTGAAGTGAACAAGGACGAAGCTGCAGTTGTAAGTAAAAATCCTGAAGTTGAAAAAACTTCTAAACAGAACGAACCGAATAATGTTTTGCAGGTAAGTTCTGAAAAAAACTATATTGAAGAAACATCTTACAATCATTCTAATGATTCAAGCAAGGATAGCAAAGAAAATAATTCTAAATTAGAAAAAGCTGTATCAGACGATATTAAAACCGATGATAATGTAACGCAACCAAAGATTATTAAAGATCAACCTAAACATCCTGATGTAGTTAATCCCCATCTATTCGATAAAAAAACTGTTCAGGTTAATGATCTTAACTCGAAAATAATCTCAACAGCAAGCGCATTTACTGAAACGGTTAAGAAGGTTAAATCTTCGGAAATAGTTTCTGAGATAAATAAATACCTTAACACTAACGAAAAGCAAAGTATTACATTTCAACTAACACCAAAAAACCTGGGAACAGTAAAACTAACCGTTGATTACATTGATAATGCTTTGCAAGCTACTATCGAAGTTGAAAATGAACAGATTAGACAAACTGTTCAATCGAATATAGATCAGTTAAAAACGACATTACAGAATAATGGTATTCAAATTAACAATCTTAATGTGAACTTAAGTAGCGGGGAACAGAAAGCGCATAAGCAATTTTCTAACAAAAGAAAGAATTATGGCGGGAATACTGATTCCAAAGTTGAACAAAAAAGTGATCTTACCGGAAAGAAAAAATTAGGTTATAACACTTACGAGTATTTAGTATAAGGAATTGAAAAATGGTTAATAATATAACTAACACTGCTGCTTCTGCTGATGTAAAACCAAACAAAGGAACATTGGGAAAGGATGATTTCTTAAAACTGATGATTCAACAGCTTAAAAATCAGGATCCGCTTAATCCTCTCGATGGAACAGAGTATGCTTCGCAGCTTGCTCAATTTAGTTCATTAGAACAGCTGACGAATTTAAATTCCTCCATTACAAAAAGTATGGATGTTAATTACCTTCTTACTCAATCAATAAATAACACAATGGTTGCTACATTGATTGGTAAGGAAGTAAAAATAGACGGCAATAATTTAAATGTAGTAGGTCAGGAAAAAATTGAAGTTGGTTATAACCTACCGGCACAAGCCAAAAGTGTTGTAGTTAAAATAAAGGACTCAAACGGAAATGTTGTCCGCTTATTAGATGGATCTGTTGAATCGGGAAGGTCTAAAGTTTCCTGGGATCTTTGCGATAATAATGGTGAGAAAGTAAAAAATGGAAATTATACATTCGAAGTTGAAGCATACAGTATGAGCGGTGAGAAGTTAACATTATCTACATATAAAATCGGTTTAATTGATGGTGTTCGTTTTACTGATAAAGGTTCAATGTTATTAGTAGGCGGAGCCGAATATTCTATTTCCGATATTCTCGAGATTTTAAATTCATTAAACAACGGAGGTAATTAATGACAGAGATTAATGGCGTATCTGTCCCCTTTATCCCGATTGTTGGTAATACCGAAGTAGGCAGAAAGAGCTTCGATCCTGTTTCATCATCATTCGATTCTATTTTCAAACAAGAATTAGAGAAAGTTAAATTCTCTAATCATGCTATTAAAAGACTGGAATCGCGCAATATTCAATTAAGCGAAACAGACTTAGAAAAAATTCAAAGTGCTGTTGAAAAAGCCGAGTTGAAAGGAGCAAAGGATTCATTAGTGATGATGGAGAACACGGCATTCATCGTTAATATTCCTAATAAAACAGTTGTAACAGCGATGGAAGTAACAGGTTCAAATGAGAACGTATTTACCAACATAGACAGTGTGGTTTTTGCATTTTAATTAATTAACAATAAACAACGGAGCGGGACCTTCCGAGGACGCTCCAGATCTGGCTGACCGACTGAAGCCGGATCAATCCAAGGAGGAAAAAATGGCACTCTTAACTTCACTTTTCGCAGGTGTATCCGGTTTACGCAATCATCAATCAATGATGGACGTTATCGGTAATAACATTTCTAACGTAAACACAATCGGCTTCAAAGGTTCGCGTGTAACTTTTAGCGATACTTTCAATCAATTTGTTAAAGCCGGTACTAACCCGACCGAAACAACGGGCGGTACTAACTCTTTCCAGGTTGGTTTAGGTATGAAAATTAACTCTATCGATCGTAACTGGAATCAAGGTACTTTCGAAAGAACAGGAATTACAACTGACTTAGGTTTACAGGGTCAGGGTATGTTCGTATTAAAGAGCAACGGGCAAAGCTTCTTCTCAAGAGCCGGAGCATTTATTTTTGATGCCGATGGTAAATTAGTAAGTCCGCAGAATGGTGCCGTTGTTCAAGGTAAAGTTGCAAGTCAGGAAGGTGTAATACCTCCGGGCAATAACTTAGAAGATATAGTAATTGATACTAACCTTAAATTACCTGCTGTTTCAACAACAAATATTAAATGGGGCGGTAACTTAAAAAGTAACTCTGAATTAACACGAACACAAAAAGTAATTCAGAGAGGTAATATCAACTCTTCTGCATTAGCTGTTGGCGATTCTACCGCACCATCTATTGCAACTGTATTCAATGAATATGGTAATCCTTATAAATTAGAAATTACTTATGAAAAGACTGCCGCCAATACATATACACTTAATTGGACTTTGAAAGATGATGAAGGAAATAATGTAGATAATGGTCAAATAACAGGTCTGGTTTACGCAGATAACGGTTCAGGTGTATTTGGTTTAGATGCAGCATCTCTGGCTAAATTTGACGGTACTGCAAACAGAGTAAATATTCCAGCATCCAATATTGATTTTGTTTTCGATGCTACAACAGTAACTCAAAATTCAAGTACTGCTACATTAAGTGTATCGGCAGATAACAACAGAATACCTAATGTAGTTAGCGGTTCAGTTACAATTTTCGATTCTTTGGGAACAGCACACCAGGTTACATTAAAATTCACAAAGATTGATGATAATTTATGGACATGGACAGCCGGCGTTCCCGGTCAAAGTACAATCGATGGTAAACCGCTTTCAACCTCCGGAACAATACTGTTTAATGCCGATGGTACAATTGATCCTGCAAACATTTCTCCAAACAATCCTCAATTAACATTCGTCCCAAAAGGCGGTGCTAATACTGCAGTTATAGATCTCGATTTTGGTTCAGGATTTGGCGGTGTAACACAGACTTCTTCCAGCTCTGTAGTAAGCGCTCTTTATCAGAACGGTTCTCCATCAGCTTCGTTATCCAATATCAATATCGATCAGTACGGAAATATTGTTGGTATCTTTTCAAATGGTAGTTCAAGAAACTTAGCTCAGGTAATGGTTGCTACATTTAACAACCTAAACGGTTTAATAAGTGTAGGAGACAACATGTATTCAGCATATGCAAACAGCGGTGAACCAAGAATAAGCAGTTTGGGTGAAGAGAGCGGAACAACTGTTCAATCAGGTGCTCTTGAACAATCGAATGTTGACTTATCAGAAGAATTCACAAGAATGATTGTATCTCAAAGAGGATTCCAGGCAAACGCACGAGTAATAACAACGGCAGATAATTTACTTCAGGAAATTACAAATCTAATAAGATAATCTTGATTGATCCCGTTAGATAATCTTGATTGATCCCGGCGCCTCTCATACTTAAATTTAAGTTGGGGGGCGCTCCCCTTTATAAAAACCGCGTTTGTTGAAATCCCTCAATTGCTCAATATTAGCCACAATTTTCTTCAAAATTTTCGAAAAAACCGATATTTCAAGCTTTTTTCAATGGCATCATTATTGAAAAATTATGACCACTATGGAAACACCAAAAGAAGAAAATATCGAAAAGAAACAGGAAGAGAAGAAAGTTGAAGAAACTTCTGAAAAGAAGGGATTCAATATAAAGTTTTTGGTTATCGGACTTCCTCTGTTTATTGTACAACTGGTTGCGGTCTATTTTATCACAGCCAATATTCTGATGCCTAAAATTCAATCGCATTCATCTTCCGTTCAAACTGATTCCGTTAAAGTAGATCATCCAGCCGAAGATACTGTTGCACATGTTGATCTTGGAAAATTTATCTATGTAGTAGAAGATCTTATTATTAATCCGGCCGGTACTGATGGAAAAAGATTATTACTTTCTTCATTAGGATTCGATCTGCCAAACGAGAAGAACCAGAGCGAGCTGAAAGAAAAAGAAATTTTAGTAAAAGACGCTATTATTTCTGTATTAGGTAGTAAAGACATGACCCAGCTTAGCAATTCAAGTTACCGCGATACATTACGTATTCAGATAACTCAAAAACTAAATCGGCTTATTCCGAATGTTAAAATAAGTAACGTTTATTTCAGTAAGTATATACTACAATAATTATGGCTGAAATTTTATCACAACAAGAAATTGATGCGCTGCTTAATAATATAAAAAGCGGCTCCGAACAAAAACCTGAAACAACTAATGAAAAGGAAGTTGTACTTTTCGATTTCCGTTTACCAAACAGAATATCAAAAAATCAGCTCAGGATTATTAGAAATATCTGCGAGAATTTTGCAGAAAGCTTCTCTCAATTTCTGGTTACAAAGCTTCAGAATGCAGTAAGTATAAACGTGGCTTCTGTAGACCAAATCTATTATTCGGAATATATGCTATCGGTTTCAAATCCCGCTTGTTTGTTTACATTTGATATTAAGGACACAGATGTAAAAGGTATTTTGGAATTGAATACCGATCTTGGTTTCTTGTTAGTTGATAAACTGCTCGGAGGAAGCGGCGCCGGTTCCAAACCGATTAAAGTAATTACTCCTATTGAACAGAAAGTCCTTAGAGTAGTTGTAGACCGTGTTATGTTCGATCTTAAGAAAGCATGGCAAGGCGTGGATAATCTGGAATTTGTACTCGATCGATTTGAACAGGATATCGATTTTGCACAGATTACTTCTCAAAGCGAATCTGTCCTGCTGATTTCATTCGAAATTCTTATCGGTGAACAATCGTTCCTTATGAACATTTGCTTCGCTACTTTTGCTTTCGATAATATACTTGCAAAAATTAACACTCAGAAACTCTCATCTATTAGAACCTCCAAAACTTTTGGCGTTACAACAAGAGAAGTAATTACAAATCATATTACGAAGACATCAATTCCCATTGAAGTTGAATTTGGAACAACTAAGCTATCGATAGATGAACTAATGAAACTTGAAAAAGGAGATGTAATAATTCTCAATACAAAAATTGATGATGACCATAAAATTAGAACCGGTAATAGAATTTTATTTACAGGTAGGTCCGGAGTAGTAAATAATCATAAAGCAATAAAGATTACAAGAAAAATTTTAGAAGAAAAAAAATCACTTTGAGGAAGTTATGAGCGATATCAATAATGAAAATCAATTATTAGAAAATAATGAAGAAAATACAGAGCCGGTAAACGGGTCGATTGCAGAATTTGAAGAATTCGATTCGTCAACACGTTCTATCCCCGGTGCTGATGATAAATTAAGTTTTCTTAAAGATCTGCAGATGAATATTTATATTGAGCTTGGTAGAACACAGATGCAGATTAAAGACATTCTTGAACTGGAACGCGGTTACGTTATAGAACTTGATAAACTTGCAAGTGAACCCGTGGATGTCTATGTAAATAATAAAAAAATTGCCGAAGGCGAAGTAGTTGTAATTGATAAACACTTTGGTATTAGAATTACAAGCCTTGTGGATCCAGCTCAAAGAATAAAGGATGTGTATTAATGTCTTTCATGGATATTGTAAATACAATTTTACCTCTGTTTTTAATACTTGGACTTTTATTCTTAGCCCTTGTTATGATTAGGAAGTATTCTTTTTCAATAAACCGTAAAAAAACTAATCTCCTTAAAATAGAAGTGATGAATAATCATCTTATACTTCCTAAAAAATATTTATCGGTTGTAAGAGTTGAAGATAAAATATTTCTGTTGGGTATTAGCGAAGGCAATGTAACATTACTTAAAGAGTATGATTATAAACCGACTGATGAAAACGAAACTAACCCCGGTGATTTTAAACAAACATTCAAAGACTTGCTTAAACAGAATTTAGGACTAAGATGAAAAAGTATTTGATCCCCCTTTTCATTTTTGTTTTAGTAATAATATTTTCGAATGATATTTTAGCTCAGCAGAAGACAACAATTCCTTTTCCTAAAATTGATCTTCAGGTAGGAACCGCCCAGGATGGAAACGACGTTTCCACAACTTTGCAAATACTACTTTTAATGACGGTTCTATCGCTCGCACCGTCAATTGTAATAATGACAACGGCTTACCTTAGAATAATTATTGTATTTCACTTTTTGAAAAATGCACTTGGAACTCAGCAAATGCCTCCTTCGCAGTTGTTAGCCGGTATTGCTCTGTTTGTAACATTTTTTATTATGGCACCTACCTGGAATAAAGTAAACGACGATGCTATTAAACCGTTGATGGATAATAAAATTAAGGTGAACGAAGCATACGATAAAGGGATTGAACCGATACGCGAATTCATGTTTAAAAATGTTAGAGAAGAAGACCTTGAACTATTTGTAGGGTTGTCTGGTATGGAAAGACCTAAAAATAGAACCGAGTTGCCAACATATATTCTTATACCGTCATTCGTATTAAGCGAGCTGCGAACAGGTTTTATTATCGGGTTCTTCATGTTTATCCCTTTCATTATGGTTGATATGATTGTGTCCAGTATTCTTATGTCCATG
>JAGVBL010000260.1 GCA_020059785.1 Ignavibacteriales bacterium
CAAAATAAAGTCCTTTTCATTTTATGCCTCCCATTAATTAAATGAAAATTTATCGGTGTTCTTTTCAATTGATTTAATTTTTTGATCAATCATAATCATCTGTCTCGCCCAATCATTTTGATCAATCATATTTATTCTGTTTGATATCTTCTCAATTTCCGCTTTTATACTTCCCCCTTCCCATTCTAAAATTTCTTTACCAATAGACTTAACGGAGTTGGGTTTGTCTGATAACAGCGAGATTAGAACCGCGGCAATTACAAGAGTGCTTGCAAAAACAATTTTACCTACTGCAATAAACTTTTTCTTTTTTCTTTCGAATAATCTTGCTATATAATTTTTTTTCTTCTTTCGTATCGCAACAGAAATCATTTCATCAAATTGTTTGTTGTCCATTTCAACTAAAAGATTTTCCGATGCGTTCAAAACCAGCTCTTCCGCCTGACCGAGCTTTTCCTTACACGTATTACACTGCCTTAAATGGGATCGCCAGAAATCCATCTTCTCATCGGTTAATGCTTTATCAATATAAAGCCACATCTCCATTTCGAATATTTCACAGATTACTTTATTGCTATTCTGCATTTACATACCTCAAGATTTTTCTAAGCTTTTTAACCGAATAGTGCATGTGCGATAGAACGGTATTCAAGGGCTCGCCGGTTAACTCCGAGATTTCTTTAAAAGTCATTTCACATTGAATCCTTAATAGAAAGACTTCTTTTTGCTTTGCCGACAATTGATCGACTGCTTTCGAGATACTTTGCGAAGTCTCTTTATCAACCAAGTCCTTATAAGGGTTTACCTTTCCCGAAAGATTATCGGGTTCTGATGAAGTATCATAAATTTTGTATTTGTTATTTTTTCTTAAAGAGTCCATAGCAGTGTTATGCGCAATTGAAAAAAGCCAGGAAGAAAATCTATTTTGCTCTGAATAATTTGAAAAACCGTTCCATACTTTAATTAATGTTTCCTGTAACATATCCTCTGCCAAATTTTTATCTCCGCTAATCTTAAATAGATAAGAGAATAATCGATTTTTATAAAGTTTTATCAACGGACCGAATGCTGCAGATTCCCCCGTTCTGCATCTGTTTATCAGACTATTCTCGTTTAATAGACTCATATAATTTATTTTTCTACTCAGGTAAACGTAAATAAAAGATGTTTATTGTATTTGACGAAAAATTAAAAACGATTGTTTCGGGGATATAGCTGAAAAGCAGTAAATATTTAGGCGGATTAATTCTTCTCGCTTATTTCAAGTTCCTTAAATTTTGCAACAAAATCTTTTGATCCAGCACCAAGACTTAATACCGTCCTCATTGCCTGTTCAACCGGGTAATTAATTTTAATTACATATTCTTTTTTGATATGATAAATATACCCTCCGGTTGGAGCCGGTGCAGATGGAATAAAAACGGTTATATATCCGTTATCACTTTCATCTGTAATAAATGCGGTAATTAAAGTTTCGTTCTGGAACGGTCTTACCAGAGCAACTCCCTTTAAAATCATCTTCTCGCCGCCGAATAACTGAATAACGGTTTCCTTAATTATTCTGTAAATCGGGATTTTTTTTAAGAGGCGTTCTTCAAAAATTTCGAAAAAGAATTTACCTAACCGGGTTTGAACCAATAAGCCTACAAGGAAAAACAGAAGGAGCATTATAACTACGGCAACAGCTGCAGCAATAAGTTCGCTCATCCGCGCTGTTTGTATTAAAAGATTTATAATCGGACGAATATTCTCGATCAGAAATTCATAAAACCAATTAAGAACAAGAATAAGAAGAATAATTGGAAGAACAACAAGAAAACCGCCGAAAAATGTTGTTCTAAGAAACGAATTCAGTTTTTTCATAACTCCGCCGGATATTTAATGACCCCGTTTAAGAATTAATGCGAAAAATTTTTTTATTATCTTGCACAGCAAAATTCATCAACAGAAATATAATACGGGAAACTGTTTATATGAAAAGATTAATTTTATTTTTTCTGCTAACCACATTTGTAATTGCAAGTCCTTATGAACCGAACGATATTGATAAGCAAATAATTAATCATACTTTCAACGAAGAGTTTGACCGCGCAATTAAATTATCGCAAGATCAGATAAAGATAAACACCGCTTTCCCAAAATATTACTATTACTACATCAACACCAAGATTCTGGAATATTACCAGAAGGTGACCGAGCTGGACCCCGACAAACGCGAAACAGGTCGAAAAGCACTTAACAAGGAAATAATAAATTATTGCGAAAATGTTCTGAGTAAATTCGATAAATCGAAACTTGATACTGAAAACAAATTTTATCTCGGATCTATTTATGCTTACCTTGGACGAATTAACGGAATAGACGGCTCGTGGTGGAGTGCTTTTAGAAACGGACAGAAATCCAGAAATATTATGGAAGAAGTTCTAAAAGCCGATCCTCAATTCTATGACGCTTACCTTGTATTGGGAATGCTTTACTATTATGCCGACAGGTTAAGCGGTGTAACAGGATTTATTGCCGGTGTTCTTGGTATGTCCGGCGATAGAAATAAGGGGCTTGAATACCTCCGTATTGCTTATGAAAAAGGAACTCTGACTTATGGTCAAACCGCACTTACTTTAATTGAAATTTATTCCAGTCTGGAAGACAATGATTACGAAGCAATAAAATTTTACGAGGACTTCCTTGGCAATTATCCTAAAAATAAACGAACGCTAAACGCATATTGCCAGCGTTTAATAGGTCTTTACGAGTTTAACAAACTCGCTTCACTAATAAATTCGGATTTAGATTTAATTGAAGACTATACAAAAGCAAGGTATTACGATGCAATCGGGAACCCCGAGCTTGCAATAAAATTTGCAGAGTCATCACTCAAAAATGAAAAGTCTTTGTGGCGCGGTGCAGCGGGCAATGCCAGATATATTGTTGTGTTTAACAGCTGGTTAACCGGAAATACATCCATGCAGAAAAAATATGAATCGGAATTGGATGAGCGATATAAAGAAACTTTTGAAACAGGAAAGAATTTTGAAAAGGAAAGCCGGTGGCTTCATCAGTTTTCTGTTCAGGCGGCTTTAGGTAAATCCATTACCGAGCTGGAAAACTTAGCTGCTGAGTCTGTTGCACAACGCAG
>JAGVBL010000409.1 GCA_020059785.1 Ignavibacteriales bacterium
CCGGGTATGTTCGAGCGGGAAGTAGCAGGATTCATCGAAGGGCTTGCCTTTTCACTCGGTAGCGGACTTTCATTCCCGCCAATCTTCTCGCGAAATGTTCAGACACTACATAATCATTATTACGGTAACAAGTTAAAAGACGGCGACCTTGTTGTAAACGATTCCGGTGCCGAAGCTGCTTCTCACTACACAAGTGATATAACAAGAACTTTTCCCGTTAATGGAAAATTTACGCCAATTCAAAAATTTATTTATGAAATAGTTCTTGCTGCAAACATGACTGCAATAAAAGAAATTAAACCAAAACAGAATTATAAATCGATTCATCTTAAAGCAGCAGAAGTAATAACAGATGGTTTGAAAGCACTTGGTGTGATGAAAGGAAATACAAAAGATGCAGTTGACGCCGGTGCCCATGCCCTCTTTTTCCCTCATGGATTAGGACACCTAATGGGACTGGACGTTCACGACATGGAAAATTACGGTGAAAATAATTTTGGTTATGATGAAAAAACCAAGCGCAGCACTCAGTTCGGTCTGAAATCATTGCGTTATGCAAGACCGCTTTTCCCGGGAGTTGTATTAACCGTTGAACCGGGAATTTACTTCATTCCGGAGCTTATTGATAAATGGCAGAGTGAAAAGAAATTTACCGAATTCATTAACTATGCAAAGGTTAATCAATATAGAAATTTCAGCGGTGTACGAATTGAAGATGATATTGTAGTAACAAATAATGGTTGCCGTGTTCTTGGTAAACCGATACCAAAGACTGTTGAAGAAGTGGAAGCAGTTGCATCTGATAAAATTTAATTTTTGCAACCGTCACGCTGAGCATCCCGAGCGAAGCGAGGGATAGTCGAAGCGTGACTTGAGCAGCATACAAAACCAGAATTTGTAATTATTACCCTTCAGACTTCGACTCACACGACTAACGTCGTGTAGCTCAGTCTGACTTAGACATGCATAGTATTTATCAATCTGTAACAAAAAGATTGAGACATGAAAAAGCATATGTATGTTTACATTTTAAAATGTTCGGATGGTACTTATTATACTGGAGTTACAAATAATATTGAACGACGTCTTAAGGAGCATAATTCTGGTAGGCATGATAGTTATGTATCAGCAAGGTTACCTTTTGAACTTTTTTATTACGAGGAATTTAACAGCCCGTTAATTGCTATTGAAAGAGAAAAGCAGATAAAGGGTTGGAGCCGGGCTAAAAAGGAAGCATTAAAAAGTCGGGATTTTGATAAACTTAAAATCCTCTCACGAAACAAAAAAGCAATGCAGCGTCATGCCGAGCATCCCGAGCGAAGCGAGGGATAGTCGAAGCGTGACTTGAGATTGGAGAGTAATGAACATATCCAGAAACATTCTTTTGTGGATGTCAGAAAATAAATTTATGAAAGAACGGATTCCGAAGATGGGATTCGTTCGTAAAGCTGTAAAAAAATTTATGCCGGGTGAAACCGAAGATGCTGCACTTGATGCAGCATTTGAATTTTCAGAGCTTGCAATCCCTTCCGTATTTACAATGCTCGGTGAGAATATTACTCAACTTTCCGAAGCGGTGGCTGTCCGCGACCATTATATTCAGCTAATAGAGAAAATTGCGGACAGAAAACTTGATATAGAAATATCGGTTAAACTCACTCAGATGGGCTTTGATCTCTCAGAAGAAGAAACCTATAATAACTTTATAGCCATAGTTAAGAAAGCCAAAGAGAAACTCGGCAACGAAGTATTTATTGATATGGAAAGCAGCATTTACACTCAAAGAACAATCGATTTCTATAAAAGGGTTAAAAAAGAATTCGATAATGTCGGTATTTGTCTTCAAGCATATTTATTAAGAACGGAAAATGATATTGAAGAATTAATAAGTATTAATCCATCAATTAGAATGGTAAAAGGTGCTTATAAGGAACCGCACAGTCTGGTGTTTAAGGACAAGCCAATGGTGGATGAGAATTTTTTTGTATGCACAAAAAAACTTTTGTTAGAATCTATACAGAAAAATATAAGACCTGTTTTTGCAACACACGATGAAAAACTTATTTGGCGAATAACACAGGAAGCTGATCGCATCGGAATTAAAAAGTCTGCGTACGAGTTTCAGATGCTATATGGAATAAAAACTGCTTTACAAAAACAGCTTGCAAAAGATGGATATCAATTCCGTGTTTTAATTGCATACGGCGAATCGTGGTATCCGTGGTATATGCGCCGACTTGCAGAGCGTCCGGCAAATATCTGGTTTGTTATTAAAAACATATTCTAAAATCACTTAAAAGTTATTCCGGACTTGTTGCGGAATCTTAAAAACTTGTGAGATATCTATGGAAAAGCTAAAAGGTATTATGCCCCCAATTACTACTCCTTTTGTAAATGGTGAGCTTGCAACTGATAAACTTGAATTCAACATTAACAAATGGAATAAAACCGGATTAACCGGATATGTAGTTATGGGCTCTAACGGTGAATCTGTTTTCTTAACAAGAGACGAGAAATTAAAACTTGTAGAGATAACAAAAAAATTTGCCTCACCCGATAAGTTGATTATTGCCGGAACCGGAAGCGATTCAATTAAGGAGTCTATTTCTCTTTCAAATGAATCTGCTGAAAGAGGCGCGGACTTTGTATTACTACTAACACCTTCATTTTATAAATCCGAAATGAAGCATGATGCTTTCATAAAATATTTTACTGCCGTTGCTGACTCTGTAAAAATTCCCGTCATAATTTACAACGTACCCAAGTTTACCGGTGTTGATATCGAAGCCGAAACAGTATCAAAGTTATCTGAACATCAGAATATTGCTGGAATAAAAAACAGTTCAGAAAACGTACGACAGAACAACGAGTTTGTTTATTCGACACATAAGAATTTTTCTGTCATTGTTGGAACAGCTTCGATGCTTTATTCTGGATTTACATCCGGTTGTGTTGGTGGAATTCTTGCACTCGCAAATATTGCACCTGACCAATGTGTTGCTATTCAGAACCTGATAGAAAATGGAAATTTGAAAGAAGCATTAAAAATCCAGAATAGAATGATTCCGGTTAACAAAGCTGTGACTGCTAAATACGGTGTGTCCGGCTTAAAAGCTGCTATGGATATGCTCGGTTATTTCGGAGGTGAACCTAGAGCTCCTCTTTCGCCATTGAATGAAAAGAGCATGGAAGAACTGAAGCAAATTCTTCTTTTAGCCGGCTTGCTATAGCTGATTAAAATTATCTTTTTCAATAAATCGGTCCATTTATGAAAACATGGAAATTAGCAACCGTTGTTCTTTTTATATCATTTTTATCCAGTCATGCTCAAACAAAATTATTATCTCTCCCATCAGAACGCGAAAAACTTCTGATGGATTTCAACTGGAGATTCCACTTTGGAAATTCAGATGAATATCAGAAGGATTTTAATTACGGTCTTGAAGAACCGTTCGCAAAAGCCGGTGCCGGAAATTCTGTTTTGCGAAACGATTTTGTTGATTCAACCTGGAGATTGTTAAGCCTACCACATGATTGGGCTGTAGAACTTCCATTCCAAAACTTAATTGAAGATGATCAAATTGTTTCTCACGGGTACAAACCAATTGGTAAGAAATTTCCTGAGACAAGTATCGGATGGTATAGAAAAACATTTAATGTACCTTCAAGTGAAAGAGGAAAAAGATTTACAATAAAATTCGACGGTGTTTTCCGCGACTGTCACGTCTGGCTTAACGGTCATCTGCTGGGCAGAAATTTGAGCGGATATAGTGAATTCAGTTACGATATAACAGACTATTTAATCTACGACAAACCGAATGCACTTGTTGTTAGAGTTGATGCAACGTTTTATGAAGGATGGTTTTATGAAGGCGCGGGAATTTACCGCCATGTCTGGCTTATTAAAACAAATCCGCTTCACATTCCTCTATATGGAACATACGTTACAACCCAAGTATTAAAAGGTAGTGCTGATATTAAGATTGAAACCGATCTTAAAAATCAATTCAGCTCTGCTCAGAAATTTGTTCTTCATTCCTTTGTAATTGATAATAAGAATAGTATTGTTGGTAATAATTCAATAGAAGTTAAAATTGATCCATTCGGCCAAAAGAAGATTAACGAGAAAATAAATATCAAGAATCCGTCTCTCTGGTCAATTGAAACACCAACACTTTATAAGCTTGTTTCGGTCATTGAAAAAAATAAACAGGTTGTTGATAGAGTTGAAACTACATTCGGAATAAGAACAATAACATTTGATAAGGACAAAGGATTTTTCTTAAATGGAAAACATGTAAAAATAAAAGGGGTCTGCTGCCATCAAGATCATGCCGGTGTTGGATCGGCATTACCGGATCGTCTTCAATATTATCGAATAGAATTACTTAAAGAAATGGGATGTAATGCTTATCGGACAAGTCATAATCCTCCGACAAATGAATTACTTGATGCATGCGACAAACTTGGAATGCTGGTGCTCGATGAAAACCGGCTTATGGGAAGCAGTCCGGAATTCATAAGCCAATTCGAAAGATTGATTCTTAGAGACCGGAATCATCCATCAATAATCGCATGGTCTTTAGGAAATGAAGAATGGGCTATTCAAACAACAGAAATCGGTAAACAAATTGCATTGTCTCTAATGCAGATTCAAAAGAAACTCGACCCGTCCAGATTATCTACTTATGCAGCTAATACACCCAAGTACGAAGGAATAAATAGTGTAATCGATTTGCGGGGATTTAATTATATGAAAATTTGCAACATCGATAAATACCGTCAGGATCATCCAGAACAAATACTCTGGGGAACGGAGGAAGTAAGTAATCTGTGCACCCGTGGAATTTATTCCAATATTCCCGAAGAAGGATTTATGGCAGATTATGATACTAACTTCCCGGGTTGGGGATCAACTGCAGAAAAATTCTGGACTTTTTATGACGAGCGCGAATGGCTCGCCGGAGGATTTGTCTGGACAGGATTCGATTACCGCGGCGAACCGACTCCCTACATATGGCCGTGTATAAATTCTCACTTCGGAATTATGGATATGTGCGGATTTCCAAAAAATATTTATTATTATTATCAATCATGGTGGAGTAATAAAGATGTGCTTCATATTTTTCCTCATTGGAACTGGCAAGGAAAAACTGGAGATACAATAAACGTATGGTGTTATTCTAACTGTAATAATGTTGAATTGTTTTTAAATGGAAAAAGCCTGGGGAAAAAAGATGTAATTAAAAATTCCCATCTGGAATGGAATGTTGTTTATGAGCCGGGAATTCTTGAAGCTAAGGGATTCAAAAATGGAAAAGAAATTTATGCTAAAGTACAAACAACTGGCGAAACTTATACCGTAGTTTTAACTCCTGATAGAAAATTGATAAATGCAGATGGGGAAGATGTTTCGATAGTAAATGTAACAGCAATTGATTCGCGAGGGAATGAAGTTCCGACTTCAAATGAATCGTTCGTCTTCGAAATAAAAGGTAATGGAAAAATAATTGGAGTTGGAAACGGTAATCCAAGTAGTCATGAACCGGATAAATACTTGAAAGGAAATTATAAGCGTTCTCTTTTTAATGGTAAATGTCAGGTTATTGTTCAATCGACAAAAGAAGCCGGCCCAATAATTCTTACCGTCCGCTCAGAAAGATTGAAAACAGCGGCGGTTGAGATAAGCACAGTAGAAACCGAAATTAGACCGGCTGTAAAATAAATTTTTTATTATCAGAGGAATATTATGAGCAATACTTTTACACCTTATAACAGAATATTAATGGGACCCGGTCCATCAAATGTAAATCCAAAAGTTTTGCAAGCATTATCCAAACCGGCTCTCGGTCATCTCGATCCGCAATTCATCGGATTGATGGATGAAATAAAAGAGCTATTAAGATACACATTCAAAGCCGAGAACGAAGCAACATTTGTTCTCTCAGGTCCGGGTTCTCTTGGAATGGAAGCTTGCCTTGTTAATCTTGTTCAACCGGGTGATAAAGTTATTGTATGTGTCGGAGGATATTTCGCTAACAGGATGACTCAAATTGTTGAAAAGATCAGAGGCAATCTTGTTACAGTAAAAGAAACCTGGGGACGTGCAATCGAACCACAAAAACTTGAAGACGCACTTAAACAAAATACCGACACGAAAGTTGTAGCATTTGTTCATGCAGAAACTTCAACAGGAGCTTTGTCGGATATAAAGATACTTTCTGAAATTGCACATAGATTTGGTGCTTTTGTAATTGCAGACACAGTAACTTCACTCGGTGCAGTAGAAGTTAGAATTGATGAATGGCAAATTGATGCGTCATATTCATGCTCACAAAAAGGATTGTCGTGCGTTGCCGGAATGTCGCCTATTACATTCAGCCCAGGAGTAGTTGAGCATGTTAAGAATAGAAAGATACCTGTGCAAAGCTGGTTCAATGATCTTAATCTACTCCAAAGTTACTGGAATGGTCCCGGTAAAAGAGCTTATCATC
>JAGVBL010000390.1 GCA_020059785.1 Ignavibacteriales bacterium
AAAAATTGACGCACCAAAAAAATTTATTATCCGCAGCTTTACTATTGAACTCATCATTAACGAGATAGCAATAAGAACCGAAGCAGAATAACCGATTATTTCAATTAATTGCATTTTATGTTCCGCCTTCTTGTAGTACTGTTATTTGTTCGGGATCAATTCAATTGTCAAAAAAGTATATGCATCGGATTGTTTTGCCGTTCCCGGACCCAGAGATACAGCCGCGGGAAAATGATAAGTATCGTCATACAAGATTTCGTAATAACTTGGCTTTGTATACTTTGTATCGATTAAAAGTTCGAATAGTTGATCTACAGATTTATACCACTGCCAGTTTTCGCCCGGTATTGAAGCCGTTCCGCTGGAATCCCTTACATCGGTAATTGTGTTGTTGGCAACGTATATTCTAACATATCTACCCGAATATGTAAAATTTGCTATTCGCATCTGAGCTAATGTATAACTATTTATTCCAAGGGATTTCCATTTCTGTAATTCTACCGAAGCTTTGTCGGATAAACTATTTACCGGGTTGTCTTCGCAGCTTGCAAATAAGATTATTGTAATAATAAATAAGGCAATCTTTTTCATTTACTATTCCTTTTTTGTCCTCTTAAATCTATCAATTTTCTTTCATCAATAATATAGATAAATAGAGTAATAATTTGGGGTAAGCAATTATGGTTTGAATACAGAGATTAAACCGCGTGTAACCAGATGTGGAATGATTGTATAATGTGTTTCGTTCTCAGAAATCTCTGCTTTTAATTTTAATCCATAATAGTTATGCTTTTCAAGTGAATTCGTAAATACTTTCCATGTTTCTATAAACAGATTTTCTTCTAATGAACCGACCGTAGAATATACAATTGCATTAAGTGATTTTGTTTTTTCAAAAAAAATATTTTCCTGTTTCAGCAGAAAGTTGTTGTCCCAGAAGAGCGCCGGACTTATCATAACATATCTATAAAAAATACTTTGCTCTTGTAAAAGTGTGTAGCCAACAAACAGTCCGCCGAGCGAGTGCCCGATTAATGTTCTGTCATTATTATTAATTCTGTATTTCGGTTCGATAAATGGTATTAATTCATTTATAATGAAATTCAAAAACTTAGAAGCACCGCCCGAAGCGGGAACTAATGAACGTGAACTCTCGGGTAAATTTTCCGGCTGAATAAGGGTTGGCGTGTAATCTCTGGCGCGGTTATAATTAAATTCCTTTGAACCACCCTCAGAAGAAATTCCAACAATGATTAATTCGGGCAGCTCGTTGTTGAATGCAAGAAGCTTTGCCATTTGTGTAACAATTCCGAATGATGAGTATGCATCCAGCATGTAAACTACCGGATAAACTTTATCAGATGAATTATAACTGGAAGGAAGTGAAACAAAAATAGGGTATGTAGCATTGTTGTAAACTGATGTAAGCTTATGAACTTCCGTTCTGTTTAATGTTACCGGAGTTGTTTGATTTTGTGCGAAACCATAAGCAGCAAGTAGTAAGAAAAGAATTGCAATTATCTTAAGTTTCATTACCGTAAGCCCGCTTTCTGTTTTTCGAAATTACTAATGATAAGATCCATCATGTTATCTAAGGTTTCGTTCACAGTTTGATTGGATGGTTGTTTGTACCAGTCGGCAATTTCTTCTGCGCCGGATTGCAATGAAATTGCAGCATCAAACTCCGGCACAATTTTTTTTATTTTAGAATTATCGAAGTAAGTATCATAAGCTTTATCGCCGTAAAGCTCCGCGCCCCAATCTTTATCATGTTGTGCAATAAAATCTATGGGAAGGTGGATTGGTTTTAATTCATAACCGGATTTCTCTGCTAATATTTCTGCAATTCGATTCCATGTGTATGTTCTATCGGATGTAATATGATAGCTTTCGCCAATAGTTACGGGATTGCCGATTAAACCGAGAAATCCCTTCGCAAAATCTTTTGTGTGCGTTAAAGTCCAAATAGTATTACCGTCGCCGTGAATAATTATCTTCTTCCCGTTTTTCATCCGGTGGAATGGAAGGTATCCCATCCGCAATGCCGGTTTTGTCTTATCGTAAGTGTGGGATGGACGGCAGATTGTAACAGGAAAAATTTCTTTATAAAACTTATCTATAAGGAATTTCTCGCAATCGATCTTTGCGCTGGAGTATTTCCAGAATGGATTTACTAACGGAACATCCTCGGTTATAGGAAGTTTCACCGGCGGTTTATGATATGCAGAGGCAGAGCTTATAAAAATATATTGTTTTGTTTTACCGTTGAAAAGTTCGTAATCTCTCTTAACATCATTTTCATTGAAAGCAATCCAATCAACAACTGAATCGAAATGATGACCGGCTAATAGAGCCCGAACAGAATTAATATCGTTAATATCCGCTTTAAGAATTTTTGCTTTTGAAGGTGGCTGCCTGAATGAATTCTCTCTGTTCAGAAGAAATAATTCGTAACCTTTTTCAATACATAATTTGGAACAGGAAGAACTGATTACACCCGTTCCGCCGATGAATAGTATTTTCATTTAACACCGCCCGGAGAATTAGAAAACATTTATTGAATAATCACAGGAGAAAAATACATTGCTCCCATTTAATGTGCATAAAAAATTACTAACTCACCTTAGGCCGTAGAATCAATAAAAAAGAAATAAGAGTAAATTTCGGAGGAAAAATAAGAGGTAAGGCGCGGATAAGCAACTATTAGAGACAAATTCAGATTACCTTCTAAGTTCATTTTCATATACAACAGCCCCCGGATTATAATTCTTGGTAGAGGGTTAAATAAGTCACGATAAAGTAACACGGTTTTTTAGTTCTGTTAAAACTGTAAGCCCAAAATTGGCATCTTCTGCTTCACTTACCCAGAGACCAAGTAAGTCTTTTCTCCCGTCAATATTGAGCGACAAACATGTGTA
>JAGVBL010000410.1 GCA_020059785.1 Ignavibacteriales bacterium
GGCTTATTAGAATCTTCAATTTCAACTCTGTTAAATGATATCAAATTTTTTTCAACGAGTCTTCTTATTATAACTCCGGCACCAATTTGATTCGAAATGGCAGTATCAGACCACCTTCCATCTGCTACAAATTTACCTTTGGTATAATGAACCGATCCGCTCCATAAATAGGGAGTTAGAACTTCCGGATGACGGTTTCTATAACCCCATCCATTATATTCTTCAATTTTATATAGAATGCCCGGTATTGACCAATCACCCCAGATATTAAGTCGCTGTAATGTAAGAGAATCTATTGCACTCTCTTCCCATGTAAAAGGTGGATTACCAGTTAACGGACGACCGGATGGAACATTTCTTGTCCTTGCATTTAATGGATCGCCATTGTGTAAGTGACAGTTAAAATTCAACGAGGATTCCATATTATGAATTGATGCAATTACATACCAAGGAATGTTTAATAGATTGCCGACTGTTTGATATCGATTTTTGTTGTTGATCATTTTTTGAACAATTTTTTCAACCTCTGATAATTTTTCAGGTCTAATATTACATGTATCAAATAATTGCTGATACTCGTTCTTTAAAGCAGCGGTTAAATTTAAACCGGGCATAATTCCTCTTGATATATTATAACTAACATGATATTCAATTCTTTGGTGTAATACCCATATTGTATAACATGAAAGACCACATGTCTGCATACAATTCGATAGTTTTAGAAGTGCTTGTTCCGGCTCCATGTCCAACTTTTGTTTCGATTCGAATTAGTGACGGATTATTACCGGAATTATTTTCTTGTAGTGTAGCTGTGTATTTAAATGAATGTGCTGGAACTACTCTATCGTCATGATCGGCAGTTGTTACTAATGTAGCCGGGTAATTATCTCGTTTCTTAATGTTATGTAATGGTGAATAAGCGTATAAGAATTTGAATTGATCGGGATTATCGCTTGAACCGTACTCTGATACCCATGCCCAACCGATCGTAAACTTGTGAAATCTTAACATGTCCATTACACCAACCTGAGGAAATGCAACTTTATAAAGTTCGGGTCGCTGGTTAACAACAGCGCCAACAAGTAAACCGCCATTAGAACCGCCTTGAATAGCAAGTTTTTCTGGTGATGTATATTTATTTTTGATTAACCATTCAGATGCAGCAATAAAGTCGTCGAATACATTTTGTTTTTTTTCTAGCATACCGGCTTTATGCCAATCCTCTCCATATTCACTTCCGCCTCTTAAACATGCCATTGCATACACTGCATTATTTTCAAGGAGGGGAATACGTGCAACAGAGAAACCGGGCTGCATCGAAATATTAAATCCGCCGTATGCATATAATAATGTTGGATTAGAGCCGTCAAGTTTTATTCCTTTCTTATAAACAATGAACATTGGAACTTTTGTACCATCCTTGCTTGCATAAAATATCTGTTTCGTTTCATAATCGGTCATGTCAAATTTTACATCAGATTTTCTGAAAATCTCTGATTTGTTATTTCTGATATCATATTTAAATATTGTTGGCGGATATGTGAATGAAGTAAATGTATAGAAAGTTTCTCTGTCTTTTCTTTCTCCGCCAAATCCCGATACTGTTCCTAATGTAGGTAGTTCAACATCATACAAGTATTTACCGTTGTTGTAGAATACGGATACTTTATTGTTAGCATCTGTTAAGTAGGTTACAAATAATTTGTCATCAAGCATAGAAATTCCTTGAATTACATCTTTTGTTTCAGGAATTATTGAAACCCAGTTTTCTTTCTCCGGTTTGGACGGGTCAACCAGAATAATTTTACCATTTGGCGCATCATAATTAGTGAGTACAAGAAACTTATTATCCATGTTATCTATTATTGAGTAGCGGGAATCGAATTTATCGAAGAGCCACTTTATTTCTCCATTCGTTTGAAGGTCTTTGTACATAACTCCATTAAAACTTGATGACCCCTGTAAAACATTGATAATGAGATATTTTTCATCTTCTGTTACACCGGCACCAAATAATCTCTTAGGATTTTCTTTGTCCTCCCATATCAAAATATCTTGCGACTGTTCAGTACCAAGTTTATGGTAAAATAATTTCTGATATTCATTAGCTTGTTTAAGCTCTTCGCCGGGTAAAGGTTCGTCATATCGGTTGTAGAAAAAGCCGTCTTTATACCATGTCATCCCGCCGAATTTAGACCACTTGATATAATCTGGTAATAATTTTTTTGACGGAACATCCATAACAAAAATTTCACGCCAGTCGGAACCACCTTTTGAAATCATATACGAAGCGTACTTATAATCCTTGGAAAAACTTAAACCCGCCAGACTTACAGAACCATCATCGGAAAATTTATTTGGATCAAGGAAAACTTCCGGTTGTCCGTTTAATCCTTTTTGAATATAAAGAACGCTTTGTTCCTGAAGCCCATCATTTTTTGAGTATACGTAAAAATCCCCAATCTTAGACGGGGCAGAGTATCTTTCATAATTCCATAATTCTGTTAATCTGTTCTTAATTTTTTCTCTAAATGGAATCTTTTCAAGGTACTCAAAAGTGATTCTGTTTTGTTCTTCTACCCAGTTTTTAGTTTCATCAGAATTTGCATCCTCTAACCATCTGTATGGGTCGGGTACAATAGTACCATGATAATTCTCTTTATGATCAATTTTTTTAGTAATCGGGTAATTAATAGTCTGGGCTGAGAGATAGGATGTAATTAGAAAAATAATTGAGAGTTTTAAAATGTTCTTCATCTCTACACCTTTTATTATTTTTTGGATAATTATTGTTATAATAATTCTTAAAATAGAATAGTTTTATAAATAATTCCAAAACAATGAGTGTAAATAATGACTCAATTAAATTCTAAACCGCACATTAGAAAAAACATATTAACCGGTGAATGGATATTAGTTTCTCCGCATCGAACCTTGAGACCATGGCAAGGCAAAATGGAATCAGATTTAATTAAGTCAGAAAATAAATATGAACCTGATTGCTACTTGTGTCCCGGTAATAAAAGAGCAGGTGGAAAGATAAATCCAAACTATAACTCTACATTTGTATTTGATAATGATTTTAGTGCGCTGTTTATTGATAATGAAATAAATGAAATGAATGAATACGATTTATTGGTTTCCAAATCCGAACCGGGTATTTGCCGGGTTGTTTGTTTTTCTCCAAGACATGATTTAACATTATCCCGGTTAGAACACATCAGCATTTTAAAAATTATTGATACATGGATTGATGAATTCGGGGAATTATCAAAAAATGATTTAATTAATTGCATAACAATTTTTGAGAATAAGGGTGAATTAATGGGATGCAGTAATCCGCATCCCCATGGTCAGATATGGGCTCAATATTCTATTCCTAACGAAGTAAAAAAAGAAACTGTAACTCAATCGGAATATTATAAAGAAAAAAAATATTGTCTTTTATGCGATTACTTAATTCATGAAAAAAAGAAAAACGAAAGAATAATTTTCGAGAATGATGATTTTATTGTTCTTGTACCTTATTGGGCAATATGGCCGTTTGAGACTATGATTATTCCAAAAGCTCATAATCAAAATATATTGCAATTGGATGCGACTGAAAGGAAATTACTTGCTGAAGCATTGAAAGAAATTACTGTTCGTTATGATAACTTATTCAATACATACTTTCCTTATTCAATGGGAATACATCAAGCACCAACTGACGGCAAAGACTACAAAGAGTGGCATTGGCATATCCATTTTTATCCTCCATTACTTAGATCTGCCACAATAAAAAAATTTATGGTTGGATACGAAATGTTAGCTGCACCACAGAGGGATTTAACACCCGAAAAAGCTGCCGAAATGCTTAAAAACCAGTCAAATATTCACTTTTTTAAGTAATGTTATTCTAACAAAATTTTTGTTCAATGTTGCCTTCTTACATTCCATTTTTGTTTGGTTAAGAGGGCAATACTGTCTATTTTTCGTATGTAAATTTTAGGACTTGGATTGTAAACGAGCCATAGACTGGCAACAAGGGAAGTCAGTCTGATTGGTTCTCCAGGTTTGATTATTAAACATAATTCAGTCCGAGGTAATCAATGGCAAGCAAAGAATTTAATCCCTTTGATATGGCGCAAGCTCAATTCGACAAAGTTGCAGAAATCTTAAACCTTGATGAAGCAACTCGTCATCTTTTAAGAAATCCATTACGTGAATACCATTTCAGTATTCCGGTAAAGATGGATGATGGAACAACAAAAGTATTTAGAGGATTTAGAGTTCAACATAATGATTCACGAGGTCCTTGCAAAGGTGGAATTCGTTTTCACCCGCAAGAAACAGTTGATACGGTTAGAGCATTAGCAATGTGGATGACATGGAAATGCGCAGTAGTAAATATTCCATTGGGCGGTGGAAAGGGCGGAGTAATTTGCGATCCGCATCATTTAAGTATGCAAGAACAAGAACATATCTGCCGTGGTTATGTGCGCCAGATGGCTAAAAATGTCGGCCCAATAAATGACGTTCCAGCACCCGATGTTATGACAAACGCTCAGCACATGTTATGGATGCTCGATGAATTCGAAGCAATTCATGGTGCAAAGTATCCCGGATTTATTACAGGTAAACCGGTTGGTATGGGCGGTTCGCTCGGTAGAACTGAAGCAACAGGTTACGGCGTAATTTTTACAGTTCGTGAAGCTCTAAAGGAATTAGGAATTAGACCGGAAGATACAACCGCAGCTGTTCAAGGATTTGGTAACGTAGCTCAGTATGCTATCGAGTTGTATGTAAAATTAGGCGGAAAAGTAATTTGTGTTTCCAGCTGGGATCAAGCCGATCAATGCTCTTATACATTTAGAAGAAAAACCGGAATTGATCTTCAGGAACTTCTGAAAATTACTGATAAGTTTGGCGGTATCGATAAAGTTAAAGCTAAAGAATTAGGTTACGAAGTGCTTGATGGCGAAGCATGGATTGAACAGGATGTTGATATTCTTCTCCCATGTGCACTGGAAAATCAGGTTAGAGGTGATAACGTTAATAAAATTTCCAAACGTGTTAAAATTATTGCTGAAGGTGCTAATGGTCCTACAACTCCAGAAGCAGATAAAGTTATTCATGAGAGAGGAATATTTGTTATACCCGACTTTCTTGCAAATGCCGGTGGAGTTACCTGTAGTTATTTTGAGCAAGTTCAGTGTAATATGAATTATTACTGGGAACGTGACGAAGTATTAAGTAAGCTTGATGTAAAGATGACATCAGCTTACTTAGCAGTAAGCGAATTAGCTAGCAAGAGAAATCTCTATATGAGAGATGCCGCTTACGTTATTTCGATAAGCCGTGTAGCACAAGCATGTAAAGACAGAGGATGGGTATAAGAATAGTTAATCTCTTTGAAAATTAAGACAGTTCTTTTATTTTGCAACCGGAAGTTGAATTATCAATTTCCGGTTTTTTATTTGTTACAGGAATCGATTGAATAACGAAAATAAATATATCCAGCTACCTCAATTCACACGTGGTTTCTTCGAATCGGAAGAGAGTTTTTCATGGATCGGCAATGGTTCATTTGGCGGTAAAGCAAGCGGTCTTGCATTCATAAAAAAAATTATTGATGATAATATTAACCAACAGGAATTTCCTAATGCAATCGTAAACATCCCTAGAATGGTAGTTCTAAGAACATCTATCTTCGATGCATTTATGGAAAGAAATAATCTCTTCAACTTTGCTCTTAGCGAAGAATCCGATTACAAGATTATTAATGAATTCTTAAAAGCCGATCTACCTGTTGAAATACTGGGAGACCTTAGAACCATAATTGAAAAAGTAAAAGTTCCTCTAGCTGTAAGATCCTCTAGTATGCTGGAAGATGCAAAATATGAACCCTTTGCCGGAATCTACGCAACTAAAATGATTTCCAACAATCAACCGAGTCTCGATACACGGTTCACTAAACTTATTGAAGCAGTAAAATTTGTTTATGCTTCCACCTTCTTTAAGACATCTAAAGATTATTTCAAGGTTTCCAGTCATTCTGTACATGAAGAAAAAATGGCTGTTATAATCCAGGAAGTTGTTGGTCAGACCAGGAATCTCCGTTACTATCCTCATATATCAGGTGTAGCAAAATCGTTCAATTTTTATCCTTCGGGTAAATCGAAACCTGAGCAGGGAGTTGTAAACCTTGCATTGGGTTTAGGCAAAACGATTGTTGATGGAGGAATTGTATGGACGTATTGCCCGGAATATCCTAAGTCGCCACCTCCATTCGGAGATCCCAAGGATATGCTCAATACAACTCAAACTACTTTCTGGTCAGTCAATATGAATACGCTTGTTGATTACGATCCTACAAAAGAAACTGAGTTTTTGATCCTTAACAATTTACAAGAAGCCGATTACGATAATACTTTAGTTCATTCTGCATCTACATACGATTCCCGCTCAAATAAAATTGTAATGGGTGTAGGAGCTGATGGACCCAGGGTTATAAACTTTATGCCCCTCCTGTATATGAATGAATTCGGGTTTAATGATTTGATAAAAAAACTTATGAAAATATCTGCCGATGCAGTAGAAAACCCGGTAGAAATAGAATTCGCTGCAACAATCGATAAAGAAAATGATAAACTCAATTTCGGATTCTTACAGGTGCGTCCTATGGTGGTTTCTGCAGAGGAGATTGATATAGATAATTCGGAATTGGAAGGAGATGATTTGTTAGTTGCATCTAATAGGGCAATGGGTAATGGTATAATAGAAGATATTAGTGATGTTGTTTTCGTTAATCCGGATAAATTCGATAAAAAATTTACACAGAAAATTGCACAGGAAATTGATTCAATAAATAAAATTCTTGTAAAAGAAAATCTGCCATATTTGTTAATTGGATTTGGAAGATGGGGTTCATCAGATCCTTGGCTTGGAATCCCTATTGATTGGAGTCAGATTGCCGGTGCTAAAGTGATTGTTGAATCAACTTTATTTGGAATTAATGTCGAGTTGAGTCAGGGTTCTCACTTCTTTCACAATCTTTCCAGTTTTAACGTTTGTTATTTTTCGATAAATTATGATGGTAAGTTTACAATAGATTGGGATTGGCTAAATAATCAAACATTAGTAAAAGAAACTGAATTTGTAAGACATGTTAAACTTAATAATCCTCTCAAAATAAAAGTTAATGGAAGAAAGGGAATTGGAGTAATTAAAAAATGACGAGAGAACAGAAACCAATAGACAATTTAGTATTGGAACTTCAGGAAAGAGCAAAAGAACTGAATTGTCTATATACTATTGAAGACAGTTTAAATCGATCCGATATTTCATTGCGTCAGGCATTTCATACTGTTATTAATGCAATTCCCCAGGCATGGCAGTTTCCAAATGTTTGTAAAGCTAAACTGATTTATGGAGACATAGTATATCAAACAAGCGATTTTGAAGAAACTAAATGGCAACTCACTTCTGATGTTGTAGTGCAAGATCAAAAGGTTGGTTCAATTTCGGTTTTTTATTTAGAAGAAATGCCGTCAGCTCATATAGGTCCATTCCTAAAAGAAGAGAAAAAATTACTCGATACTATTGCTGAAAGATTAGGTCACTTTATTTTGCATCAAAAACTGAAAACTGTATTTAATGAATTTAAAGTTGCAAGAGAATCAGTTCAGGGTAAAGCAAAAGGGGAATGGCGGATTGTACTGGATATGATTCGTAAAACAGATCCCAACCTTTTTATTAGTTTGATGAGAAAGATGCTTCATCTGTTGTGCTGGAAGGGAATTGAAGAAGCAGAAATGCTAATGAAACATACGAGCATTACAAGGCGCACTGGTGATGAGGATTCAACGGAAGATGAGAATAAACCGTTAAAAGTAAAAAAAATTGTTAACTATGATCAGTATGTTGAAACTATTCAACGGTTAGCTGA
>JAGVBL010000311.1 GCA_020059785.1 Ignavibacteriales bacterium
ATGAGCAGCAGTAAGAGCCATCTGATTATATGTTTCCCCGTTAGCTGTTAACTTACCATGAAATCCGGGTCCGTACCATGAAGCGATCATTGTACCAAGATTATCAAAGTTAACATTCGATACATTTGGTTTTGCATCTTTGCTTACGGAAATTTTCTCCGCACCATTATTTTCCGATGCCGATGAATCGCTCCAGCTTATAAAGCCGACTGTAACCAGCAGCAGACTTATGATGAAGATTAATTTTAACGTACGCAAATATTACCTCTTTGTTAGTTGAACATACCTATTAAATTGAGAATAAAGGAAAACTTAGGTTGAATGAAAAAAGCGCTAAATTTTCAGATGTGAGTAGAAACCCGTTCGGGTCCGATAGTTTTTTTGGCTAAGAACAAAACTTTGTTCTTGATAGAGATAGTTATAGCTGTTCCATGTAAAGCCAAAAATTTCCGAATAAAATGTAGAATTTTGTGATTCTGTTCCTGGAGCCCGGCCGGATAGTCCGGTATATTCAAAATTATCCGATTGAAAAAGCATCTTGCCGGATATAGGGGTAGAGACTTCTCCGTGGAGATTACCTGCATAGATAATACCCGTACCCAGAAGTACTCCTAAAAGCAGACAGTATGTGTTGATAAGTGTTTTCATTTTTACGCCCCAAATTTAAGTAAATAATTGTTATTTTAGAAGCGATTAAAAAAAATGTGATCTCTCTAACTTTCAAAAACCTTGTTTTTAGGCTGTTTTAAGGGGTTTCGGTTGAGTCGGCAATTTTTTTCACCATTACAAGAGTATTACCCGTCTCCATTTTTTCAAAATCTATCATCACGTCAGGTAGGTTATAATAATAAAGGTTCAATTATGAAAAAAGTAATTTTACTCTGGATTATAATTACAACCAGTTTAATTGCTCAAACAAAGGATTCCATAAAAGCATACCGTTTAGAAGATGTTACCATTAAAGGAATCCTGACCCTTGAGCCGGAATCCTTCATCAAAATTGAACCAAAAGAACTTAGGAAGGCAGACGCACGGTCTGTTATTGACCTTGCTAAAAAAATTCCATCCATCAAAGCCCAAACAAACTCAAGGGGCGAAAGTCTCTTTTTCTTTAGGGGTGCTGGCGAAAGACAAATGACTTTGTTTCTGGATGGGATGCCTTTGAATATACCATGGGACAATAGAATTGATTTGAGTTTTATACCAGCTGGAATTATTGACGAAGTTACAATTCTAAAAGGCGTTCCCCCAGCTATATTTGGCGCAAATGCAATTTCCGGGGTTATTAACCTGAGTACAATCGATCCTGAAATTAGTAGTTATAATGGAAAGATTTCTGTTCAACTGGGAGAAACAGGAAATAGAAAATTTACCGGTACTTTTATGGACAGCAACGATAAACTTTCTTATGCGATTGCCGGCGAGCTCATCAACTTTGATAGTTTCAAATTACCTTCGTCTTTTAGTAATAATGACAACCCCGGTGAAAACAGGTTAAACAGTTATCTGGAAACTAAGAATGTGTTCGGTAAGGTTAGTTACAAGTTTAACGATGTATTCAAAAGCGGTCTGGTGGTTTCATACATAACATCAGAAAAAGGTGTTCCGCCCGAGATCGATGTTTCTAAGCCCCGTTACTGGCAATACCCCAAATGGAAGAATTTTACTGTTGGAAATAGCGGTCAAATAGATTTTAATGGGAACAAATCGTTCTTATACTATTCTCTTTCCTTCAATCAATTTAAGATGCAGATAAATCGGTATAAAAATAACCTCTTCAATAATATTGATGATATCGAAAAGAACGACGATAACACGTTTCGCTTCCGCTTAATTTATACAAACATACTAAGTGAGAACTCTCTATTAAAAGCGGGTTTAAACGGACATCTGTTTCAACACCGGGAAAAATTTCTTTCGGGCAATTATGTTGAACAGACTTATACTGAAAATATTATAAGCGGCGGTATTGAATACGAGTTAATTAATGATGATTATGTTTTATCGTTTGGGGGCGGAATCGATTATATTGAAACACCCAAAACCGGTGATAAGCCACCAAAAGAAAGCGTAACAGATTATGCCGTTAATGCAGCATTCGTTTACTCTCTGGATGAGAATTTATCAGTAAGAATTAACGGAGGAAGAAAAACAAGATTTCCAACTCTTCGGGAGACTTTTTCCGGTGCGCTTGGAAGGTTCGTTCCTAATCCATCATTAAAAGCAGAATCGGTAAATTCTGGGGAACTAAGTGTTAGTTATAAAAGCGGTTCACTAAATGCCGACGCTTCCTTATTCTTATCGTTTCTAAAAGACGGTATTGTTAGAATTAGTCTGCCGCAAAAACAATTTCAAAGAGTTAATAAAGACGAAATAAGAACGTATGGATTGGAATTGGTTTCTAAATATTACTGCGGAAACTTTTCCACTATTTTTAGCATTACATTCCTTTCAGCAAGAGCTAAGAATAAAAGTGGAGAGTTTGCAGATACTTTAGAGTACCGTCCGGAAGTAAATGGAATCCTGGGTTTCGATTACTCAATTACAAAAGATCTTAACGCGGTTTTAGAGTTTGAATACATAGGTAAAGAATACGGTTTGAAAGAGGGCACAACGGGATACCAGAGATTACCGGATTATCTATTAACCAATTTACGATTATCCTACAATATCGGTATTGGTGCATCTAACCTTGAAATTTTTATTCGCTTTAATAATCTGTTCGATAGGCTTTATTATACACAGTTTGGATTACCGGAGGCGGGAAGACAAATTTTTGCGGGTGCAAATTTCCAGTTTTGAATTAGCCCGATAAATAAAATGATATTAGAACTAATAAGTGTTCATATTTGCTTTTTCGGATAAATAGTTTTTCATAATTTCTGTTTGAAAAAAACATTCTTTTTAATGAACACAATCTCAGCATTCGTTAATGTAAACGACACATCGCTTGCGGAATACTATCTTGGTCGGTTAAAGAAAGAAACTATCATTAGCTCAATCAAATTTATTAGTGCTAATCGGGAATTAATTTTTGATAATCTAATTTATACCGACTTGGTCAACAGTACAGAAACTATCAAAAATATTTCTGAGGCAACTGGATCGAATTATATTTTGCTTATTAACAAACCCGTTAAAATTGATTTTGCCCCCTATTCACTTGAAAGACTTATTTCAATAGCCGAGAGCACATCTGCGGGAATTTTATATTCGGATTATTATGAAATGGGAGGTGCACGTAAACCACATCCTTTGATTGATTACCAGCCTGGAAGTATACGCGACGATTTTGATTTTGGTCCTGCTTTATTATTTGATGCGGGTGTTTTTAAATCGGCTTCAAAAAAAGTAAAGGGCGGATACAAATTTGCAGGTCTATACTCTCTCCGTTTAAATATTTTGCAAGATAAAACAATATTCCACGTACCGGAATTTTTATATTCTGCAGAACAAGTTGATTCCCGGAAATCGGGAATTAAACAATTCGACTATGTAGATCCCCAAAATCGTGACGTTCAAATTGAGATGGAATCGGCGGTTACAGAACACTTAAAAAGTATAAACGCTTTTATTAACCCCATACAAAGAAAAATTAATTTATCGGAATACAAATTTGAAAATGAGGCTTCAATAATAATTCCTGTTAAGAACCGCGCAAAAACAATTTCCGACGCAGTAAATTCCGCCATCAATCAAACAACTGATTTTCTTTTTAATATTATTATAGTTGATAATCATTCCACAGACGGCACAACTGATATTATAAGAAGCTTTACAGAACGCTTCAAAAATATTATTCATTTAATACCTGAAAGAGAAGACTTGCTTATTGG
>JAGVBL010000347.1 GCA_020059785.1 Ignavibacteriales bacterium
ATTTTGACGAATATATTTCTCAATCATTCTTACTATCAGTTTAGTGGTTTCGTGCTCACCGGTTCCGAATGACATTTTAGGATCTATAGTAATTACTATTTTATTTCTATCAGAGACATACTCTTTGAATGTCGGTTTAATAACTATTCTATCGGTAATTTCTATTACCTTAACATTCCTTTCATAATCCTCATTCCAGTTCTTATCCTCAATTATTTCTCTCCGGATGGAGAATTCGGAAATCAATCGTTCGCGTATAGCGAATTCTAGAACAGATGTTATTTCTTCTTCCGAAATAGATTTGTTCGAATCAACAAATATATTTAAGCCAAATTCGGATTCATTAATTCCGTCAAGATCAAACTGCCAGAGCATGCCGCTAATAAGTTCGTTATTTCTTGGAGTTGTTGATATTGTATACTGAATAAATGTTTTCATACGCTTAATTGTTATAAATTAGTTCACAGATTTTATCTTGAATCTCTCGTGCAACTTTTGACGGACCTGTAAAATTTTGAATCATGATAGTAAATGCAATTAAATGGTTGGACTTATTTGTTATATAACCGCTTAGGTTGCTTACACCACTTAATGTTCCAGTCTTTGCATTCACTTTTTGAAATGCGGGGGATTTTTTCAATCTGTCTTTTAATGTTCCATCAATACCGGCAACGGGAAGTGAATTAAATAGTTTCGCAAAGAACTCATTACTATTTGTGTAAAAATATTTTAGAAGTCCGGTTAATAATTCAGCTGAAATAAGATTATAAAAAGAAAGCCCTGAGCCGTCTGCAATTTTATATAACCCGGGTTCCCAACCAATAATTGTAATTAAACTGTCTATTAATTTAATACCTTTATCTGCCGAAGCCGGTTTTCCAGAATATTTTAATCCCAGTGCTCTCAGAAGCATTTCAGCGCTCAGATTATCACTGTTCTTGTTTACATTTATAACTGTTGAATCAATCGTCCTGTTATAAGTGAAAATTTCTTTCGCTCCATTTTCAAGTGTAGAAATCTTTGTTTGACCGCTAAAGCCAATCTTATTTTTAATGAGGTTTTCTTTAAGGAGTGTAAGAAAATAATTAGTCGGGTCGAATACATTTACGGTGCTCTCGCCGGGTTTTTCATTTATAGATAATTCACCGGTTACCTTAATAGTATTGCTGCGGTTTATCCAGTCGCGTGTAACTTTTACTGTAGAGTTTTTTTTATCAGTTGTAATTGAATTATTAAATAAAGTAACAAGATTCGTTGCCGGAGTTGTTGTGATTAGGACGGGTTTACCCTTTAAATTAGGGGAGTAGTTTATTTTAATGCAATTGGCGTTGATATTAAGAGCAGACAGATAAGGTGAACTTGGGGCGGGGTCATCGTCCCACATCCATCCACTACCCCAAAAGAGGGAATCCATGGAGGAAATATCTGCCAATATGTTGCCTCTAATTTCCTTTATACCATAACTACGAATTTTAAAAGTTAGCGTATCCAAATCGCGTAGAGAAAATTCTGGGTCCAGACCTCCAATAATATAAAGATCACCAAACAAAATTGAATCCCGCAGCTCTCCTTTGTAATAAAGTGATGTATTAAACGTGTAATCTTCCAAAAATAAAATTGAAGCGGCTGTTGTAAGTATTTTTATTGTTGATGCCGGGCGGAGTAAAAGTTTTTCATTTCTACGGAATAAAATTTTTTGAGAGGTTAAATCGTAAATATCAATTGCAATTTGGCTGTTTTTAAAAAAATCGGTAGAAATTGCTCTATTAATTTCATTTTCTAGTTTTAATTTCTTCTGCTGCGAAAATGAAATTGTAGTAAGAAAAAAAAACAGAATAACAAGAAATACTTTATTGATTAAAAATAGTTTTTTCAAAAATATTCCCGTTCTCTAAAATCTACACCTAATTCCTCTTTTACAAATTTTTTAGCAGCTTCAGCATCAACCTGGCTTAGTCCTACAATTGACATTACAACGTGAGTGTACTCTTTAGCTTTAGTTGCAAACTCGAGCATTTCTTTATGCATCAAAGGATCAACTCTCATTAGCGCAGCATATTGGTTGGCATCTATTGAATTCAGACTAATCGAAACCGTATCAATCAATCCTTTCAACTCCGGAGTAATATCCCGTTTATTAATAAAATTTCCGTGTCCGTCTGTATTCATTCGTGTTGTTCCCCCGTTTTCTTTTACATATTTAGCAATTTCTTTAACTACATCCCATCTAATAGTCGGTTCTCCGTACCCGCAAAAAACAATTTCTTTAAATCGTTTGGGATCACCAATTCCTTTAATATAAACATCGGCTTCGGGTTCTTCCGATTTTTTCATTTTCAAATTATACCCGTTAATTACAGCTTCTCCCTTACGGTCGCAAAAGACGCAGTCGGCATTGCATCTATTTGTAACATTAATATAAAGTGAGTTACCGATCTGATATGTGAAGCTAAGAGCCGGTTTATTTCCAATTCCAAAAAGTTTATAAGCATTAAAAGATGTTGTAAGTGCCACATCTTCCGTCCTTAAATTATGAACATCTGCAATTGTTTCTGCAACCAGTTTTATATAACCCGGTTCATTACGTTCTCCGCGGTGGGGAACAGGAGTCATAAACGGCGAATCAGTTTCGAGTAGTAGATTTTCAACTGCAATTCGGCTTAGAACTTTACGCAGGTTATCAGCTTTCTTAAAAGTAATGTTTCCGGGGAATGAAATAAAATGATGCATTTCAATAAGTTCTCGTGCATCTTCAACTGAACCGGCAAAACAATGATACTGTGCTCTTAAGCCGGTATCTTTATATTTTCTTGCGATGTTCATAATGTCGTCATTCGAATCCCGATTATGAACAATGATAGGAAGATTAAGCTTTAGTGCAAGTTTAATCTGCTCTTCGAATGCTAATAATTGTTTTTCTTTGGGAGAGAAATCGTAATAGTAGTCTAATCCAATTTCTCCAATTGCTACAACTTTAGGATGTTTTGCAGTCTTCTCTAATAAAGGAATAAAATCGATTGTGAAATCTTTAGTATCGTGCGGATGAATTCCAACTGTAGCATAAATAATATCAAATTGTTCCGCTAGTTCAATTGCACGGGCAGAAGAAGCAAGATCTGTAGCCGGAACAATTATATAATCTACGCCCGAATTTTTTGCTCTTTCAACAACATCATTGAGGTCACCGTTGTAATTCGGATAGAATAAATGTGCATGTGTATCAACAAACATTGTTTTCCTTTTCGTCAGTCTGATATAAATAACAAAATAAAATTAAATAACGTTCGGCTAATTTTTTATTTCGCCTAATATAAATCCTGTTTCACCAACTTCTGATGCAGTGTTTAATATTCCATCAATCTCTTTCTTATCAACAATAGCAATCAACCCTATTCCAAGGTTAAAAACTTTTCTCATCTCTTCATCATTAATTGAACCGGTCTCCTGAATCAATTTGAATATTGCGGGAATTTCCCAGGCAGACCAATCAATTGTAATTGAGAGGTTTTTCGGTACAACCCTGATTGTATTACCAATAATACCACCGCCGGTTATATGGGAAAAGGCTTTCACATTGTTATTTTCTTTAAGACGGCTAATAAGCTTTAAGTAGGATTTGTGAATTCTTAACAGCTCGTTTCCTAATGTTGTATGTAGACCATGCGGTTTATCATTCAGACTGAAATTTTCCAGAAGAACCTTTCTTGCTAACGAGTATCCGTTTGTATGTAATCCGTTCGATGCGAATCCGATAAGAGAATCGCCGGCATTTACATTACTTCCATCAATAATTTTATCACGTTCAACAATTCCAACTATTGTTCCTGAAATATCATACTCTTCTTCGGAATAAAGCCCCGGCATTTCTGCAGTTTCTCCACCGATTAATGCAACATTATTCTCTTTGCACGCAAGTGAAAATCCTCTTATTATTTGTTCGGCTTTATCAGGAATTAGTTTACCGAATGCAAGATAATCCATAAAATATTGGGGCTCTGCTCCGCATACGGCAATATCATTTACACAATGATTTACGAGGTCCTGTCCAACAGTATGATGCCGGTCCATCATAAATGCAATTTTTAATTTTGTTCCTACACCGTCAACACTGGAAACGAGGACAGGATTTTTATATTTAAGAAGATCGATTTGATAGAAAGCGCCAAAGTGACCGATACCGGATAATACGTTTTTATTAAATGTCGATTTCGCCAGGTCCTTTATTTTTTCAACGGTCTTGTCTCCGGCATCTATATCAACACCGGCGCTTTTGTAGGTATTATTCATTTTCTTAAAATCTGATTTTTTGTTTGTGAAATATAATCATATTTATTTATCTGAAACTTTTCGGACAATTTTTTTGTCTTAGGATTTGCCGTTTTTTAGAACAGACATACAAAATGAAAATTTGCTTATTTTTTGATAACTTTGTGCCCGTTGTTTTTGAATATTAGAAAAATTTATGACTGAATATCAGCTAAAAGAGAGAGAAAAGGCGATTCTGCGGTTTATAATTCATCAGTTTATCCTGACTGCAAATCCGGTTGGCTCAAGAAATATTTCGAAGAAATATAATATCGGGCTTTCGCCGGCTTCTATCCGTAATATAATGGCTGATCTTGAAGATCTTGGTTACCTCGATCATCCCCATACATCTGCCGGAAGAGTTCCAACTGATAAAGGTTACAGAGTTTATGTTGATTCTTTAATGGATCCCCCTAATCTGGAAACAGAAGTTAAATCGATTGTAAATGTTAATTTTAGTCAGGCCGCTGCAGAAACCGAAGATTTATTAAGAATAACATCAACAATACTAAGTAATCTTACAAACCAGCTTGCTCTTGTAACTTATCCAAAATTTGAACAGGCAATTCTGGAAAAGATTCAAATAGTAAAATTATCATCGATAAGAATACTTGTTATTGTTACAGTGCAATCCGGATTAATAAGAACAATTACACTCGAAATTGATGCAGAGGTAAGTGAAAATCATTTATCGACTGTTCAGCAGTTTTTAAATGAAAGATTATCCGGTTTAAGATTTTCAGAAATCCGATCCACATTCAATGATAGAATTAAAGATTTTAACAGCGATTCAGTTAGACCTATTATTAGAGTGTTTGTTGAATCGGTTGACAGAATATTTACAGATATAGGCAGCGATAAAACAATTATTTCCGGCACTAAAAATATTCTGTCGCAGCCCGAATTTGAAGACCACGAACAATTCCAAAGTGTTATTGAGCTAATCGAAAATAAAGATGTTATTATTCATATCCTCGATAAAAACAAGAATCAGAATATTGATCTTTGCATTTCTATCGGGAAAGAAAATCAGGACGAGAAATTATCGGACTATAGTCTTATTACAAAGGAATATAAAGTTGGCGATTTGAAAGGTACTTTAGGGATTATGGGTCCAAAGAGAATGGACTATTCCAAAATTATTGCCGCAGTAGTATATATTGCCGAACAACTAACTCACGAATTAACCAAACAAAGATAGGAATTATGAAAAAGAAGAAAGAATCTATGGAAGAATTGAATAATAAAGATATTGAACAGGAAACCGAAACAGGTACTAATGAAAATGATTCTAAAGTTGAGATTGAAAGAAAATCTTCAGGTGAAGAATCATCAAATGAAGAATTGATTGCCGCAAGGCAGAAGTTAAGTGAATTGAAAAATAATGTTAAGCAATTACAGGACTTGCTTCTTAGAAAAGCTGCTGAATTTGAAAATTATAAGAGACGTACTGAGAATGATCAGATCAATATGCTTAAATATGCGGCCGAGCCATTTATAAAAAGTACGTTAATAGTTTACGACGATCTCGAAAGATCCCTTAACCATGTTAATGAGGATAACAGTTTCGAATCCCTTAAAAAGGGTTTGGAACTTGTTTACGAAAAGTTTACAAAAATTTTAGAATCTCAGGGTGTAAAGAAAATTGATGCTAAGGGAAAGCAATTTGATGTTGACTATCACGAGGCATTAATGCAGCAACCCAGCACGGGTGTTGAACCAAATACGGTAATTGATGTTATTGAACAGGGCTATCTTTATAAGGACAAAGTAATCCGCCATGCAAAAGTTATTGTAAGTTCTGCCGTAAGTAACGAAGAAGAAAATAAATCAGAATAAAAAACGGGAACGATACTAAGATTGAAGGATAAGAATTAAATGAGTAAAAGAGATTATTACGAAATATTAGGAGTTGCAAAAGGCTCTTCTCAGGATGAAATAAAAAAAGCATATAGAAAACTTGCTATGCAATATCACCCGGATAGAAACCCGGGCAATAAAGAAGCCGAAGAAAAATTTAAAGAAGCTGCCGAAGCTTATGAAGTTCTAAGCAATGATGAAAAAAGAGCTAAGTACGATCGATACGGTCACAGCGGCTTACGCGGCGGTCAGGATTTCCATAGCTATCAGAATGTAAATGATATATTCAGTCACTTCTCGGATATTTTTGGAGGTGCTTTTGGCGGCTCTTCAATATTCGACGATTTCTTCGGCGGATCAACTTCTCAGAGAACCAGACAAAAACAATCCGGAACACCCGGATCCGATCTTAAGATTACGCTTAAACTTACACTGGAAGAAATTGCTACCGGCACAACAAAAAAAGTTAAAATAAAAAAATATAATAAATGCGAAGATTGTAATGGAACTGGAGCTAAAACTACTGGAAGTTTTAAAACATGTTCTGTTTGCAATGGAACAGGTGAAATACGCCAGGTTTCAAGATCCATTTTCGGACAGTTTGTTAATATTGCACCGTGTAATAATTGCGGCGGTTCCGGTAAAATTATTTCTGATCCATGCCAAAAGTGTTCTGGAGACGGGCGTGTTAATTCTGAATCGACAATTAAAATAAATGTACCCGCCGGTGTTTTCGATGGAAGTTATATGACAATGCGAGGCGAAGGAAATTCCGGCAAAAATGGCGGTCAACCCGGTGATATCATCGTTGTCTTCGAAGAAGTCCGCCACGATTTATTTGTGCGCGATGGCGATAATATAATTTATGAATTGAATATCAGTTACCCCGAAGCTGTATTGGGTACCGAGGTTGAAGTTCCAACTCTAAACGGTAAAGCAAAACTGAAAATTGATCCGGGAACTCAATTGGGTAAATTCTTAAAGATGCGCGAGAAGGGAATTCAGCATCTTAATAAACACGGTGCCGGTGATCAGCTGGTTAAAATTAATATTCATGTTCCTAAAAATGTTACTTCAAAGGAAAAAGACCTGTTGAAAGAATTACAAAAATTTCCCAATATTAAACCGGGTAATTAAGAAATTATACAATTCCGTTTTTTGTAAATCTGTTTTCTCTATTTACTATTTTTTCTAACGCTGCAATTAATTGCGGGGCGTTGATGAAAATACTTAAAAAAATTTCCGACAAAATCGGTTTTACCGAAACAGAATCCAGAATTATTATATTTC
>JAGVBL010000239.1 GCA_020059785.1 Ignavibacteriales bacterium
TCGAATGTATTTACTACTCATACACCTGTTCCAGCCGGAATCGATATCTTCCCGAATGAAATGATCGAAAAATATTTTGCTAATTATTACCGCCATGAACTCGGAATCAGCGATAAGGAATTCTATAGCCTTGGTACAATAATTAAAGATAAACCGCCAAGCAACTATAATATGGCTCACCTCGCTATGAATATGTCAGGATACGTTAACGGTGTAAGTAAACTCCACGGAAAAGTATCAAAGAAAATGTGGCAGTCGGGATTCCCGGGAGTCCCCTTCGAAGAAATTCCTATTGATTACGTAACTAATGGCATCCATATCCATTCTCATTTATCGAATGATATGCAGGAATTACTTTACCGCTACCTTGGTGAAAAATTTATGCGCGACCCCGCCGATGTTGATACCTGGAAAAGAATAGATGAAATACCCGATGAAGAATTATGGCGCACACACGAACGAAGACGCGAACGGTTGGTTGCATTCGCTCGTAAACGTCTTAAACAGCAGATCATTAATCGCGGCGGCTCTTCTTCCGAAATTAATGCCGCTAAAGAAGTACTTGATGCGTCTGCTCTTACTATCGGGTTTGCCCGGCGATTTGCAACTTATAAACGCGCAACTCTAATATTTAAAGATATTGAACGGCTTATAAGTATAATCGCTAATCCCGATTATCCGGTTCAGTTTATTATAGCTGGTAAAGCTCATCCAAAGGATGAGGAGGGAAAGAAACTGATCCAGGAAATTATCGCTGTTACTAAAGAACATTATTTGAGAAAGAAAATTGTCTTCCTCGAAAATTATGATATGAATGTTGCCCGCTATATGGTTGAAGGATGCGATGTATGGCTCAATAATCCGAGAAGACCGCTCGAAGCAAGTGGTACTTCGGGTATGAAGATTATTGCTAACGGAGGACTTAATTTAAGCGTGCTCGACGGATGGTGGGATGAAGCTTATAATTATCACGTCGGCTGGCGTATCGGCAACGGCGAAGAATATGATAACCTCGATTATCAGGATGAAGTTGAATCGCGGCTTATTTATGAAATGATCGAAAAGGAAATCGTTCCTCTTTTCTATAATAGAAGCGAAGGTAAACTTCCGCGTGGATGGATTCAGATGATGAAAAATTCTATGAAGCAGTTAGGACCTGTTTATAATACTCACCGGATGGTTCAGGAGTATGCTAAGAAATTCTATTTTGCTTCTTACGAAAAACGGCATGAACTGATGGAGAATAACTGGCAGAAGGGAAGAGCTTACTCCGAGTGGAAAAATAAAGTATATGACAACTGGAATAAAGTTAAATTTATTTCGATACTGGAAGAAGAGAAAAACGGCGACTTAAAAGTAGGGCAGAGGTATCCTGTAGTTGCTGAGGTTGAACTTGGTGACTTAACTCCCGATGATGTTGATGTTCAAATCTATTTCGGTAAGGTTGAAAATGGATCTTCGGAAGACCGTCTATTTACAAATATGATATGTAACCCTAAGAAAAATAAATCAGGACGCTATTCTTACCGCGGCGAAATTGAATGCAAAGATACAGGTCAATTCGGATTTACTTTACGTATTCTGCCTAAGAATGATATTTTGATTAATAAATTTGAATTGGGATTGATACGCTGGGCGTAAGGGGAGTAAAAGCGTTAGTTCACCCTGTCTGCTTGAATGATTGGATGATTGAATCTGTAATAGAAAATATTAGATAGAGCTAAAATGCATGATGAAGAATTCATAAACCGGAATAAAAATATTAACCGGTCTTTTAGAAAACTTGAAGTGTGGAGACTGGCAATAGAACTTTTTAGATATGAGTTTGAGTTATTGTCTGATATTAAAATTGATCTAAAACTTAAATCCCAAATTCTTGATTCCTCTTTCTCGGTTCATAGTAATATTGCTGAAGGGCATTCAAGAAGATCAAAAAAGGAACTTGTTAGATTTATTGAAATTGCATTAAGTTCATTAGCTGAAAATTATTCGCAAATGTATGCTATTTTTACAACCGGAATTATTGATAAAGATATTTTTGATAGGTATGATGATAAATGTTTTGAACTGGAGAATAAATTAATAAAGTTCATTAAATCACTAATTAACAAATCAATGTCTGACGAAGATTGGCGTACCGATTACAATTATTAAATTAGTACACTCATTAATTCAGCCAATCATCCAAGCAAACATTAATTATAATTTTGGTAATTATATGCTTTTAGAAACTCTCGACTTGAAAACTAAAGACGTCCTTATATATTCACAGAATCTATTTAATTTCAATGACAGCTTTAAGATTATATTTAAAAACGAAAAGAAAAAATTCCCCAGAAGAATTAGCTACTTTGATGTTTGCAACTACGTTAAAGACCCGGCACCAAAAAATTTGATTATCTACCGGCTCCTTACCAACATTCACCATCTGGATGCATATTCAACTAAGTATGGCTACTTCATTAAAATAAACGGAAGGATGGAGCTGATTTACTTTGACCCGATCTTTGCAATAAAAGATTTACGTCACTTACGCTTTGAATTAGATCCAAACAGATTCAGATTTAAGATTCAGCAGGTAGGACTAACTTCCTTAACACGCTGGGAAAGTGAACCCGATTTCGCAGAGGTCTATTGCTTCGACCTCAAAGCTATTGAAGCTCAGAACCAAAATGATAAGATTTATGCCGATGCAATTTTTGCAATCGATCCGGATTATTCAGAAAAAGAATTGGAAGCACCTGCCAAAAATCTTGAAACAGCAAAAAAATATACTCCGGATAATACTACATCCAGAGAATCAATTGCATCATTAAATAATATTGAAGAGGATAAATCTAATCCGGTTAAAGTAGTTACTCCCAATCCTCCTGATGCAAATAAAGCGGTCGACTTAAGGGAGGAAATAATTGCTCTGCTTAAACATGCACTCAATATTGAAAGTGATTCTTCTACGGCTCCAAAAGAACCATCCAAGGAATTGAAATCGAAAAGTGATGCAACTGATCCGGTTCATAATGTATTCGACCTATTTAAAACTACAAATAAATCTGATGGACTTACTGAACGCGAAAAAGAATCCGTTATATTAAAGTTTAATAATAAATCTTGATTTGAACTTTATGTTGCATCTGCACTTTTTGTAACTTTGATTTCCAACCTGATGAAAATCAGGATCTTTTCAGAATCTGTGTCTATTCCAATTTATTAGTTAGTTCTGAAGTTACGCAAAAGCCATAATTTGTAAATTCCAGTTGAAATTTTTAGGAATAACACAGTCAAAGAAAACTAAACGAATTTTATAAATAGTAGAAATGTTCATCATAATTCTGAAGTATTCAAGTTGACAGAAGGCAATCAATACAAGGTAAATGTGATTAATTTGAACGATAGCTTGTCTTGAAGGAGAGCCTTCTAATCTTAACTCGGATTTAAGAATTCTGAAGAACTCTTCGATTGCCTGACGATTTCTGTAAAGTTGTTTTGCAATAGTAGATGTAAAAGAAAAGTCGCTTGTAGCCCAGTAATTATCATTATCTTTGACAACAAGAGCTTTAATGTTCTCTGAAAATCTGCCGATATGGTTGCCATAGCGATAATCAAAGAATTCTTGGACTTGAATAGAGTCAAGCAGACGATTGGATTTGAGTTTTGCAATCCAAAGCCATTTAGCATTGTTAATAACCTTGAGCAATTTAGCAGCCGGGTAAAAA
>JAGVBL010000393.1 GCA_020059785.1 Ignavibacteriales bacterium
TAGTATTTACATTCGGTATATCAATTCCCGATTCGATAATCTTTGTGGAGATTAACATGTGATATTTCTTGTTCAGAAAATCATAAATCACTTTTTCCAGTTGTGCCGGTTTCATCTGTCCGTGTGCAACGCCAATTTTAATTTCCGGAATATGTTTCTGAATATATGATGAAATTTTATCGATTGATTGAACACGATCGTGCACAAAATAAACCTGACCGTTACGTTTAATTTCGTTTAGAATCCATTCGCGCACTCTTAAAATATCGAATGTATCCACCCTGGTATAAATCGGTTGCCGGTTAGGAGGCGGTGTTGCAATTATCGAAAGATCCCGCGCACCAAGTAGTGAAAGATTTAGTGTTCTGGGAATTGGCGTTGCCGTTAAGGTAAGTGTATCTACATTTGCCCTAAGCGATTTTAGTTTCTCTTTTGCCATTACACCAAACCGATGTTCTTCATCAATTATTAACAGACCAAGGTCTTTAAATTTAATATCCTCAGAAAGTAGCCGGTGAGTTCCAATAACAAGATCAATCTCGCCACTTTCAAGTTTATCAATTATTTCCAGTTGTTCAGATTTTGTCTGGAATCTTGACAACGCCTCTAACCTTACAGGATATTGTGTAAGCCGGTCTTTAAATGTATTGTAATGCTGCTCGGCTAATATAGTTGTAGGAACCAGCATAGCAACCTGTTTACTATCGTTAATAGCTTTGAAGGCAGCCCGGACAGCAATTTCGGTTTTTCCAAATCCGACGTCTCCGCAAACAAGCCGGTCCATCGGGTTCTCGCTCTCCATATCACGTTTTACTTCTTCTGTTACACGGGTTTGATCCGGTGTGTCCTCATAAAAGAATGATGCTTCTAATTCCCGCTGCCAGATTGAATCGGGACTGAAAGAAATTCCTCTTGCGGTTTTCCGCTTTGCATAAAGTGTAATTAACTCTCTTGCTGCTTCTTTAATTTGCGACTTAACTTTTTTCTTTGTGGACTTCCATTCATTACTACCAAGTAATGAAAGTTTCGGCTGGGCATTTTCTTTTGAAGAATATTTTTTTACAAGAGAAAGGTAATTAAGATTTACATATACAACGCCGCCTTCAGCATATAATATCTTAATCGATTCCTGTTCTACGGATCCAATTTTAATTGTCTCAAGACCTGCATACTGTCCAATCCCGAAATTTTCGTGTACAACAAAATCACCCTTTCTAATTGAAGCAAAATCTTTTACACGGGATTTTTTATACCTATACTGACTTGCAATTTTTGTTCTGTATGGCTTATTGAAAATCTGGTAATCTGTAAATAGTGCAAGTTTATTTTCTTTCGATACAAATCCCGATTTAACTGGAAGCAGAACAATTTTAATAAAGCCGTTCTCTATAAGATTCGAAACATCTTTATTAAAATCGGAAAGTAGATCGTTCAATCGCTGGCTTTGAAGTTCATTTTCAACAGCTATAATTATTTTAAAATCTTTTGTTGAATAATCGATAAGATGTTTTGCGAGCAATTCAAGGTTGGAATTGATAATGGGTGCATCTAAAATTTCAAGATTGATTCGGTGGGGATTACTACCAAGTGAGTCTTCAATAATCCACCGTGCAGAATAATCAAAAATATTTTTAAGCGTAATAGAATTTTTATCCTGCTCATGATCTTGCTCTTGCTCATGCTCATGCTCAGTTATTAACGATTCATCCTCGTATAATTCATCTTTCAAATCAACATCAATATCATCATTTACCTCTCTCTTAAGGTTAACTTCTTTCTTACCATAGAATAGGTTCTCAAGCTCGTAAGAGTTTGCAAATATTAATGGATTTTTTAAGTAATCAAATATTGAACCTGTCAGTTGTACTTTTTCGGATTCAATTGAAGAAGCAAGTGTAACAGATGTTAGCTTATCCAACGATCGCTGATTTTCAGGATCGAAATGGCGGATCGACTCAATGAAATCGCCATCGAATTCAATTCTAACCGGTTGCTTCTCGCTGTATGACCAGAAATCGATTATTGATCCGCGGACTGAAAACATTCCCGGCGAATCGACATATTTATCGCTGTTATAGTTGATTGTGTTTAAATATTCGATCAAATCGTTATAAGAAAGATCTCCGCCGATTTCAATAAGCGAAGTACTTTTCTCAATATCGTTTTTGGAAGGAAGATTGGTCTTAAGAATTTCGTATGTCGTTACCAGAATAAATTTCTCTTTTTTCGAAAGCTCTGTTAAATTCTCCTGTAAGGATTCAGAATTAATTTCCAGAGATTGAACCATAAAATCTTCGCATCCTAAAATACTAAGCTCAACTTTTGTTTCGCTTACGGATTGATTTGTATGGCAAAGAATAAGTATCTGATTTTCAATTTTTGTTAATTGACTTATAAGTATTTGGCGTGATGACCCGGCAAAAGATGATACATAAATCCTGTTGTTGATAAAATTTCCTTCTTCTGCTGTTTTAATAATTTTAGCAAACGAAGGTAGTCTATCGAATAATTCTTTTATTGTGGATGACATAAAATTCTTTTTAAAATAAATTAAACCCTCAATGCAAAATGCAATGGGAAATTTTTCCGAAAAACCAACGGACAAAGTTAAAGTATTCTTGGCAAAAATTCTTTTAAGAAAATATGATCTATATAATTGGCAAGTAAATTGCCTACAAGAACCTAACAAATTTATTTTTTCAAGAAAATCAGGAGACTTATTCGTGCAAATTCGTGAAATTTGTGGCTGAAAGAATTGCTACTAATTACACGAATACTCACCTATATATTAATTAATGGCTAAACACCTTTACTATTTTTATATTATTTTTGAAGCAGAAAACATCCATTCAAGAGGATTTAGAAAATGGCACTTCTTAAAGCGGCTAAGCACTCTGAGCTTAAACCTGAAGATTTACGATGGATATGCGATCCTGAAGTTTTTGATTTCGATACTACAAAAACAGTTAAACCGATGGAAGGAATCATCGGTCAGGAACGCGCATTAAAGGCATTGCGGATTGGTGTGGATCTAAAAAGTCTCGGCTATAATATTTTTATTACAGGTCTATCCGGAACAGGAAAGTTTACCACTATTAAAAAAGTTCTTGAATCAATAAGTACCAATCATACAAAGTTACACGACTATGCATACGTTAATAATTTTAAGGACGAAGACAGACCGGTTCTACTAGTATTCGATGCCGGTAAATCAACCCATTTTAAAATGGATTTGAACCGGACAATAAAGTTTCTTCAGGAAAAAATTCCGCAGGTTCTTTCAATCGACCCTTTCCTTTCTAAAAAGAAACAGATACTTGGTGAATATGGAAGAACACAGCAGAGAATGATGAATCAGTTCGAAGAAAAATTGCGAGTAGATAGTTTTACACTCGGTCAGATAAAAGTTGGTGAATTAGCCAGACCAGAAATTTTAGCAGTTATCGATAATCAACCTGTATTTATTTATCAACTAGATGAATTAGTAAGAACACAAAAAATTACACAAGAACATGCCGAAGAAATTACAACAAAATATGCGGGCTACCAGGAAGAACTTCAAAAACTTTTTAAGGAAAGCTTAAAGCTTACCCAGGATTACCAGGAAAAAGTTTTACAACTGGAAAGCGAATATGCTTTTGAAATCGCTTCCATGGCAATTGAAAATCTAAAGAAAAAAAATAAAGATAAAAAAGTTCGGGAATATCTGGATCAGGTTCTTCAAAACATTCTTCAAAACCTTGATGTTTTTAAGGGACAGAAGCCGGTTCAGGAGGAAACTACCGGCGGAGTTATTGTAGATTACCTGAAAGAATATGAAGTAAATATTATTCTCGATAATTCCGAGACGAAAGAACAACCTATTATAGTTGAGACATCACCTACATACAGTAATTTATTTGGTACAATCGAAAAATACAGCGATGGCCGCGGCGGATGGTTTGCAGACTTTACTAAAATTAAAGCCGGCTCTCTCCTTAGAGCCAATGGCGGGTATATTATTATAAATGCTCTCGATGCTTTTAGCGAACCGGGTGTCTGGAAATCTCTTAAACGAGTATTGCTTTTTGGTCAGCTCGAAATTCAGGATCTCGCTAATCTTTATCAATTCTCCCCAAGTATTCTAAAACCCGAACCGATCAATATAGATACAAAGGTTATTATGATAGGCAATAACTACATCTATTCAATTCTGTCCGGCTACGAAGAAGACTTCAATAAAATTTTCAAAATCAAAGCCGATTTTGATTATGAAATGAAACGAAGTGAACAGGCATTGAATGACTACGCTATGGTTGTTAAAAAAATTATTGAATCGGAAAAAATGCTTGAGTTCAATAAAAGTGCAATTGCAAAAATTGTTGAGTATGGCGCGCGTTACGCCGGAGAAAAAAATAAATTGACAACACGATTTGCATACATTGCCGATTTAACCCGCGAAGCTTGCTTCTGGGCAAAAGATAGCGGCGAAAAACATGTTGCAGATTATCATGTTGACGAAGCTTACAGAGCTTGGAAAGAACGCCACGGTTTATATGAATCGAAACTTTCTGAAATGATTAAAGAAGGTTCAATTCTTATCGATACAGATGGTCAGCGGGTTGGAATGATTAACGGACTTGCAGTTTATGAAAGCGGAGTGTTCGGATTCGGTAAACCGTCTAGAATTACCGCTTCGGTTTCACTCGGAAACGGAAATATTATAAACGTTGAACGTGAAGCCGGGTTAAGCGGAAATACACATAACAAAGGGATGCTGATAATTTCCGGTTACTTTAGAGAGAACTTCGGTAAAAATATTCCTCTATCATTTACTGCAAGTTTGGTTTTTGAACAAGGATACGGAATTATTGACGGCGACAGCGCATCAATTACAGAAATTTGTGCCTTGCTTTCTGCTATTTCCGGAATACCGATTAAACAATCTTTAGCTATTACCGGATCAGTAAATCAAAAGGGAGAAATTCAACCGATTGGCGGAGTAAATGAAAAGATTGAAGGATTCTTTGATGTTTGTGTTAACAGAGGATTAACAGGGAAACAAGGTGTTATAATTCCCGTTCAAAATGTTAAAGACCTCATGCTAAAAAAAGAAATTATTGATGCTGTTCAATCTGGTCAGTTTCATATTTATTCGGTCAGTAAAGTTGAAGAAGCTATTGAATTATTAACAGGAATTAAATCCGGCAAAAAATTAAAATCCGGTAAATATGAACCCTATACTGTTTTCGGAACTGTTGAAAAAGAGCTGGCTGCAATGCACAAAAAATTAAGCCGGAACCAAAGAAGAATAACTCGAAACAGAACAATGATAAAAATATTAAACAAACAACGAAGAAGAGAAAATGAATAATTTTGTGAAAACGAAAATCCTTGCTACGGTAGGTCCGGCAACTTCAACAAAAGAAAGTTTAGAATCTATTGTTAATGCCGGTATAAACGGGATACGATTAAACTTCTCTCACGGGGATTTTAATTTCTTCGAAAATATTTTCAACATTATTAACGAAATCTGTATAAACAAATCTCTACCCATTCCAATATTAATTGATCTACAGGGACCCAAGATTAGAATAGGACAATTATCCAAACCGGAAATTGAATTAAGAACCGGAGATAAAATTGAAATAACAACAAATGACTTTTTAGGTACTGCAGAAAAAATTTCAACCAGCTATAAACAATTGGCAGAAGATGCTAACATAGGCGATCTTATTCTGATTGATGATGGTCTTATTAAATTACAGATTATCGAGAAGAAAAAAGATTCTGTTAGTTGTGAAATTATAGAGGGCGGAATACTACGTCCAAAAAAAGGAATGAATTTACCCGGGATGAAGTTATCCACTGCATCTGTTACTGAAAGAGATTTCGACAATCTCGAGTTTGCGCTAAAACATAGGGTCGATTATATAGCATTGTCATTTGTTAGAAATGCGAATGATATTATTATGTTACGTGAATGGTTAACAAAGAAAGGATTTGACAAACCAATAATAGCAAAAATTGAAAAACAGGAAGCAGTTGAAAATTTCGAGTCGATTCTATCCGTTGCAGATGGAATTATGGTTGCAAGAGGCGATCTCGGTGTTGAACTTCAACCCCATAATGTTCCGATTATTCAAAAGCGATTGATTAGAAGGTGTAATGAAACCGGCAAACTCGTTATTACTGCAACTCAAATGTTAGAGTCGATGGTTAATAATCCGATACCGACACGTGCAGAAGCATCGGATGTTGCAAATGCAGTTTGGGACGGTACAGATGTTGTAATGTTAAGCGCTGAAACTTCCGTCGGTAAATATCCAGCTCAAACAGTTAAAGTAATGAAAGAGATTATTCTGAATGCCGAAAGCTCACACGACTTTGTTACAGAAATTAAATTTGATGTACCTACCGAAATACAGGAAAAGCTTTTCGATTCAATGAATAAAGGAATTTGTGCCATAAGCAAACAGATTAATGCAAAGGCAATTGTTGCCTTTACAAGTAAAGGCAATACGCCA
>JAGVBL010000226.1 GCA_020059785.1 Ignavibacteriales bacterium
GAAGTTAAGAATTCTTTATGCCGGTATTCTCAAACCGCGCTTCCTTTATGCCTGCTCAAAAGAAAGAATTTTATTCCTCGATACTAATTGGAAAGGAGAAGATGCAGAATTTAAGCAAGTAAATTCTTTTATGACTCTCGAGGAAATGAAATTAAAGATTGAACAGCTTCATAAAATTATTGAAACAAAACCTATACAAATAGATAAAACAATTGCTGGGGGTTACGATCCCGCAGCTGGTAAAGACAGATATTTTCAGACAGAATGCATCGAAACGCTTCTAACTAATTATCGTAACGGTAAACAAAAAATGCTTGTTCACATGGCTACCGGCCTTGGTAAAACTAGAACTATGGTTGCTCTATCAAAATCACTTCTTTCAAGTGGATTAGCTAAAAGAATTCTCTTTGTTGTTGATCGTGTTTTACTTGCTAAACAATCAATTGATGATGGATTCAGTTTGATTAGCAAAGAATATCCTTCAACTCGAATTAGAACATCAAATTTCAAACAGCAGAAACACGCTAATATTCACGTTGTTGTAATTGACACATTGGAATTGATTTACAACAAAATCCCCTCCAATTTTTATGATCTCATTATTGTGGATGAATGTCATCGTTCAATAACAGTCAATCGTAAACTGATCTTCGATCATTTCCTCTGTCCGCGCATCGGATTAACGGCTACACCTAAAACTGCCATAGCAAAAAAAGGCGCTGAAGTATCAGAAGAAGATCTCGCAATTTTAGATACATACAAATTATTCGGTTGCGAGAATAACGATCCCGATTATAAATTCGATCTTCAGCGTGGTATTGATGAAGCTTTTCTCGCTCCTTATAACATAAAAGAATCCACTACATATTTAACAGAAATTGCAAAAGAAAAAGGTGTTGAATTCGATTACGTTCTCGATCCTGATGAAAGAAAGAAAATTGCTCTTGGAAAGAAAATGAAACTTAAGCTCGAACAGCTTGAGAGAAAATATATTTCACAAGAACGATGCGACCGTATTGCTGAAGAACTTAAAAAGTATGTTCAGTATGGAGAAAAAGTAATTGTATTTGGTGTCAGCCAAGCTCATTGTATTATGCTTGCAAAATCAATCAATTCTGTTTTTCACGGTAACGATGAAAATCCAAGATATTGCGAACCAATTATTTCCGAAAACTCTGAATTGAACGACACCCTTAAAAGTTGGTTTAAAAAACCTTATCGCAATCCTTACATTGTAACATCAGTTGATATAATGAGCACCGGTGTTGATATTCCATGTGTTCGCTATATCGCCTTTGTTGCATTAACAAAATCCGTTGGCAAATATATCCAGATGCTTGGAAGAGGAACACGACTTGACCCTAAAACTGGTAAAGTTAGTTTTACAATTATAGATTTTGTTCAACTTTGTAAACGAATGAATGACAATGGTAAAGGTTCTCCTAAACCTAATGAACATCATGTTGGGCTAAAGCCAGCTGGTGGCGGCGGTAAAAATCCTAAGGGCGAATATTTTATTATTGATAACCCCGATCCCGCAAATCTCATCACCCGGTATATTTGGGAAGGTGATTCCTACCAAATAAAGGATAACATTTCTGTTGAAGATGCCAAAAAAATATTCGAAGAGAGTTTAATAAATACTTCTGATAAAAACATTATAGGACTTAAAGAGAAAGCTAATTTACCCGAATATGAACCTAATGAAATTGAAATAGAACTTCTTAAAGAATGGCTTAAAGCTCCCGAAGTATTTCTTGATGAAGGACAATTACAAAGAATTTACAATTTCCCGGACGGCACAATTTGGGATTTTATTCGTGACGCTGTCGGCTCAAAAAAAATTCCTACACAAGTTGAAAGAATAATAAATGGTTACGAAAGTTTTTTAAGAGAGAAAAATTTTACAGATGAACAAATAATCTTCTTAAAGAAAGTAAGAGATTCTTTTATTATCAATCTCACAAAGAATGAGAGATTTTCTTCTCAGCAATTATTCTCAAATCCTATATATCAAAACCTTATTGGTAGTTACTCCGATATCAATTCCATGTTTGAAGGCAAACTTGACGATGTGATAAATGAATTAGTTGGTAATTTTAAAATAAATGCAACTGATTAGTTTAATTAAAGCGGAGTCAACATGAACTCATTAATTTCATCTGCAATTCGTCAAAAGTGTCTTGTTCAATTTTATACAATGGCGGAACTCGTGTTGTTGAACCACATTGTCATGGTGTCACAACAGCTGGTAATGAAGGATTAAGAGCATATCAAATCAGTGGTTATTCTGAATCTGGGAATATGGGTTGGAAAATGTTTGATCTCAGTAAAGCAAGTTCTGTCACGGTTTTGGAAGAAACATTTTCTAATCCAAGACCTGGTTACAAAAAGGGTGATCGGGGAATGTCACAAATCTATTGTGAATTATAGGAACTATAAAATGGCGGAACATTCAAAACTAATCAAAATGCGAATTTCAAATATTGGGTGTGTAGGTCCAGAAGGATTAGAGATCGAATTGGATAATATCCTCACAATTGTAGGAGCAAATAATACTGGTAAATCAACTGTATTGAGAGCTTATGAACTAGCTACTGGTTCTGTCGCTTTCATAAATGAAGATCGTTGCGTTAGAGGGAAGGATCAATCTTCCATAAACCTGAAAAATTCAATAGAAAGAGTTAAACTAAGGTAAGTGAAATAAGAGAAAGAAGATACGGATATGAGAACCGACACTAAAAGTGTGCAATTATTACC